>CAZAJB010000007.1:0-62517 GCA_964485345.1 uncultured Clostridiaceae bacterium | reverse complement strand
ATAAAAACAACGGTAGCTTGTCAAATCAAGCTACCGATCAGTCTCATCCTCCAAGTGTTCTTCTGGTTAGGCGATGGCGACAAGAAAAATCCCCTGTCCGCACCTAGACAGAGGATGATGTACAAAATGGTTAGAACCAAACAGACAAAACGACAGAAAGGACCATGAAACCCACAGCAAGATAGGTAGTTGCCGTGGAAAGGATTTCCTCGTTCCCCTTGCGCTGGCTGAAAAACATCCGGCTTCCTCCACCGATAGAGCCTAGTCCTTCACCCTTGCTCTCTTGCAGCACCACAGCGACAATTAAAGCAATACAGACAATAAACTGGATAATCATGAAAAAGGTTCCCATAGTCTTATGACACCTCCCTGCCCACTTATAACACTACTAAGATATTCTATCACAGTGTCTTCCCACAGGCAAGAGAAAAACAGCTTCCCTCTCTCCCTTCCCTCTCTCCCTCGCATTTCGCCCACTTCGTCAGCGACCCAGAAAGGACCGATACCAAAGGGCGCTGTCCTTTAGAATGCGTTCTTGGGTATCGAAATCCACATATACGATGCCAAAACGCCGGTCATAACCAAAAGCCCATTCAAAGTTATCAAGGAGAGACCAGACATAGTATCCCTTCAGGGGCACGCCGGCCTCGATGACTCGGGCAACTTGAGCAACGTGTTGCTCTAAATAGGCCTGACGCTTCACATCTTTCACCCGCCCTTGTTCTACCACGTCTTCGTAGGCGGCTCCATTCTCTGTGATGTACAGCGGAATCGGACCGTAATCCTCATGCACCCTGACTAACAGATCATAGAGTGCCTCGGGGTAAACTTCCCAGCCCATTGCCGTCACCTCGCGCTGGGGCTTTGCCGTATGGGGCTGCCCCTTTTCATCGGCAAAGACCAAGGTCCTACTGTAGAAATTGATGCCAAGAAAGTCGTTGGGCTTCGAAATCAACTCTAGATCGCCCTCTTGGATATGAGGACCTAGATAGGTAAGGAATTCCTCCATATCTTCGGGATATCTACCCTTAAAAAGCGGATCCAAGTACCACCTGTTTTGCAGCCCGTCCACTTGTCTGGCGGCCCGCATGTCTTGGGGACTCTGGGAGAGCGGATACTGAGCCGCTAAATTGAGGGTTATCCCGATCTCGGCCGGGAGATTCATTTCACGATAGCCTTGCAGAGCCAAACCATGACCTAGGAGCAAGTGATGAGCGGCCAAAACTTGGGAAAGATAGTCAGCCTTGCCCGGAGCATGTTCTCCAACGCCATAACCCAAGAAAGCAGAGCACCACGGCTCGTTCAAGGTAATCCACGATGTAACGACATCCCCAAGCTCTTCAAAGACCACTAGAGCATAATCCCTGAAATACTTGGCGGTGTCCCGGTTGAGCCAGCCGCCCTTATCCTCCAACCCCTGGGGTAGATCCCAATGATAGAGGGTTACTGCAGGAGAGATGCCACATTGTAGCAGTTCATCCACAAGACGACGGTAAAAATCGATCCCCTTTTGATTCACCTTTCCCACGCCGCTTGGCACAATGCGCGGCCAAGCAAGGGAGAATCGATAACTATCCACTCCGAGGTCCTTGATCAGCGCCACATCGTCCTTGTAAAGGTGGTAATGGTTGCAGGCAACATCACCGGTATTTCCACCCAGAACCTTACCCGGTGTCTTGCTGAAACGGTCCCAGATTGATTCTCCCCGGCCATCCTCCCGGGCAGCGCCCTCAATCTGATACGAAGCGGTGGCTACGCCCCAAACAAAATCTTCTGGATATTTCATTCGTCAGCCTCCTTGCTGCCACTAAAGCTCTTGAGTACTTCGCCGCAGACATCATAGTTTCCTTTCCACGATATGGGGCGTGACGCCTTGTACACCACAACAAAAAAACGGGCACCCGGCCCGTCTCTTGGATTATTCTAGTCGAGAAAATCGCTAACACGCTCAAATTGCGAGAGTACCGTATACTCACCGTCACCCTCTGTAGCTACCAAGACCGCCCCATCAATACTGGTAATAAAGGTCTTGGTGCCTGCCTTCGAATAGTTACGGTAGATGCGTAGCTCCTCAATGGCGTCGCTCATCATGACCGCTACCTCTGCACCAACGGCCTCGCGGAAGGGTTTGCTCGATGAGGTACCCGCACCATGATGAGGAACCTTCAGCACGCCAGACTTCAGGCGATCACCGTACTTGGCAGCTATTTCCCGTTCAGAGGCGGTATACAAGTCACCGCTAAACAAGAAGGATGAGTCTTCAAAGGTCAACTTCAGCAAGAGCGAGAGATTGTTGATAAACTGGGTGCTTCCTTCGGGATAACCATCGTAGTATTCAATCCCTGGCGCGGGGTGAAATACCTCGACCAGTACGTGTTCACCGAACATGAAGGTGTCACCCTCCACTAAAATGATCTGGGGAGTCTCTGTCTCCGCCAACGCCTCCATGTAATTGCGATAGTGTGAGGTAGGATATTCCACCTCTGTCGTGTAGACCGCCTCAATCTCATAGGCTCGAATCAACTGCGCGAAGCTACCGATATGGTCCACATGGGGATGCGAGGCCACCAGGTAGTCGATTTTCGTTATACCAAGGGCCTTGAGAGCATTGTCGATATCTAGGAATGTACTAGGATTGCCCGCATCCACGATCATCACCTTACCATCTGGCGAGGTCACGATGGTACTATCGCCACTCTTATCGTCGCTCCGGGTGGTGAGTTTGAGGAAACGGGCGGTAAGCCTCCCCGCGTCCTGGGTAGCGTCGAAAATTTGATCATAGCGATCAATCCGTTCTACGGCAAAGACGGAAACACTTAGGATGAGGATAACACTTAAAACAAGGGCCAGCCTCTTCATATTTCTCATGTGCAAACCTCCTTGGAGAATGGCGTGACCATGAAACTGCATCTATTTCATGGCTGCTTTGCTCATTCCAGTCATGATGTATTTCTGCAACACCACGAAGAGCAGAATAATGGGGACAATGGCCATCACGGCACCGGCCATGATCTCATTATAGTTAGCGGTCTCCATGCCCGCAAAGGTCTGGCGCAAGCGGGTTACGCCCACGGCAATTGTGCGATACTCATCCCGGGTTGCCACCATCTTTGGCCAGAAGTAGTTGTTCCAGCCATTGATAAAGGTGATGATGGAAATGGTAATTAAGGTGGGTTTTGTCATGGGTATCAGAACATTCCAAATCAGGCCAATTCGTCCTAGACCATCGACGCGCCCTGCATCAAGGTAACTCTCGTCTACCGCCTTAAAGGCTTGGCGGAGCATGAAGATAAAGTAGGCACTGACTAGATTTGGAACAATCAGGCCAGGGAAGCTGTTGATCCAGCCCAGGCGAGAGATCATCACATAAATGGGAACAAAAGTCACTTGGATAGGAACCATGAGTGCGCCCAAAACAAGCATAAACAGCATGTTTTGTCCCTTAAACTTGCCTTTGGCAAAGCCATAGGCGGCCAAGATCCCAATGACCAACTCCCCAATCATCATAAAAAACGTGCTGACGAGGGTGTTGAAGAGATAGCGCACAAAGGGAGCTCGATTCAGCACATTCGGAAAATTTTGCCACTGAAACTCCCTCGGCCACAGGGTAGGCACGGGGTAGAGCAATTCTGTACTGGTCTTTAGCGAAGAAATAACCATCCAGTAGATGGGGAACAACATAATCACAGTAATAGCAATCGCCGCGACATACTGCAAGACGATCCGAAATCTCCCGAGCTTCTTTTTCGTTTGGAGAGACACCTTGTCTTGATAGAAACTGGCAATGGCCAAGACTACAAAACCAAAGACCACCGACACCAAAGCCCAAAGCCCAATGATCGTAAAGCTGGTACGTCGTGAAGCCAGCATTCCCAAATTTTCCCGGATTTCAAAATCCGTTATGCCTTCGGCCATATTCTTCATCTGGACATTATACTGAACCATGCCGAATAGGCCTAGGGCTACGAGGACAATGGCTACAGACAAGAAGAAAAGTAAGAGATCAAACCAACCTGATTGACGCATTCTAAGCAGTAAAGTATCTTGCATATTGTGTCCCTCCTTTCTAAGAATCGTAACTAATGGATCGATTTGACCACATCATGGTCGCAGCGGTACAAACGAGCAGAATTACGAAGAAGATGACAGAAACAGCTGCGGAACGTGCTGCTCGAAAATCTCTAAACGACAGATTATAAATCCATTGCACCACAACGTTGGTGGAGGTCCCAGGTCCGCCTCCGGTCATTACGTCCACAGACTGAAATACCTTCATACTAGCAATAAAGGTAGTGACGAACAAAAACAAGCTAGTTGGTGCCAGCATGGGGAGTGTAATGAAACGTAGCCTCTGCACCCCATCAGCTCCGTCAATCTCTGCCGCCTCATAGTAATCTTTGGGAATTCCCTGCATGGCGGAAAGATAAATCATCATGGCATAGCCAACCACACGCCAGCCGGTGAGAATTAGAACACCATAGAGTGCGGTATTACCCTGAACCAACCAGTTTGGACCCTTAATGCCGAAGAGGGATAATGCATAGTTCAAAATACCATAGTTACCGTGGAGGATCCAGATAAACACCACCGCACTTGTGGCCACAGCAATATACTTTGGCATAAATACCACAGCTCGCATGGCATTGAACGACTTGGTCATTCGGTTAAAGAGCAGAGCTAAAAGCAGGCCCGCCACTAAAGTGATGAACAGCTCCCAGAACGTGTAACGGGCGGTAATCAGCAGACTCTCACTGAACCGAGTCCAGCCTGACTGCAAGAAGAGCCAGCGGTAATTGCGCAGACCAATAAAGGCCTGCGGATCCGCCACCAACATGCGCATATCCGTTAAGCTGATACGGACCAAATCGATAATGGGAAAATAGACAAAAAGCATAAAAAAGAACAGCGCAGGCTGGACACAGAACAGATCCTTCATCGCCTCCCACGACTGCAGGCGTAGCATAACCCCGTTAAATAGCAGCGTAATGCCTACAATCATGATGATGATAGCATTGTTCATGACAAAACTTAGCAAAGCAATGGGAACACTGACAAGGCCCTCACCAAATAGACCCACGGTCCCCGTAATTGGGATCTCAAAAGACCTCGATTCTTTCCGCACTTCGTATACCTCAGCGGAAATGTGCTGTAAGGATCCAAGGTTAAGATCACCCATAAGCCAGCCGTAAAGGCCGATTCCAAAAACCACTATACCCAAAATCAAGAGTACAACGGATACAGTTTTTCGATAACTCACATTACCACCTCAAACGATAGAGGGGGAGGTAAACCGCCCCCTCAGAGTTAGCCAAGCATATTTCTTAGAAGTCTTCCAGAATCTCTTCTACGGTTTGTGCCAATGTGTCCAAAGTCGCTTGAACAGGTGCACCTTCGTTGAAGATTAGTGCGAGGGAATGACGCCACTCCGTTGCAATGGAGTCATAGGCTGGATGCAGGCTACGAGGGTTAATGTAACCGGCCATGGAAACAACGTTAGCCATTGCTGGTTTGCGCTCGAGATACTCTGCATATTCAGGTGTTTGCATAACAGATTGACGAGTTGGGAAATATCCGGTTTGGTCGGCCCAGTAGAGGTTGATCTCGGGGCTGGCCATAAACATCATGAACTGCCAAGCTGCATTCTTCTGTCTCTGGGTTGCCACTGCAGGAATCAGAATGGTTGCGCCGCCAACTTCACTCTTAAAGCTAACGCCATCTTCGCCGCCTGGTAACCAAGCCATACCAACTTCAAAGTCACTGTTTGTCACATACGTGTCATAGAGGGAACTGGTGTGGAATACGCTGAAGGCGCCGCCATCCCAGAAGAGTTGCCTCATGTTGGGGGAAGCTCCAGTGCCATAAGCATAGTAAGCATAACCCTTGTCGATCCATTCTTTCATCTTGGTGGTGACATAGACGGATGCTTCACCATTGAGGTCGGTGCTGAAACCATCTTCTAGAATTACGTCAACGCCGTTGTTCATGAAGAGTGTCTCATAGTACCAATAGTCCCAGCCACCAAAGACTGTACCGTAGCGGGCTGTGGTTCCGTCGGCGTTAAAGACAGTAGCCTTCTCTAGGAAAGCTTCAAATTCGTCAAAGGTCTTTGGCATCTCAATGCCTTCAGCCTGTGCCATGTCTTCATTGAAATACATAACCTGTGTCGAGATCAGGTATGGTAGTACGATCTGGTCGCCATTGTAGCTCGTGGCAGCAATTAGACCTTCACCAAAGTCGGAGACATCGAAGCCATATGCTTCAATATAGGGGTCTAGAATCTCTGTAATACCTGCTGCACCATAACTGGGCGGATAGGATGTATTTGCGGTTGCCAGTGCTGGTACTTCACCAGAAGCAACAGCAGCGATGAGCTGGGTGTTGATCTCTGTGTAGCTACCAATATAAACGGGTTCTACTGTGATCAGAGGATTCTGCTCGTTGAAACGCTCAACCATGTAATTCAGATACTCGTGCAACTGATCTTCATGGGCATGCCACCATTGAATGGTGATGGGCTCGGTAACGTCATAGCGGGAAGTGTCAGCCGTAGCCACACCAACCACCGATAACATCATCAGAACTGCGAGAACTAAACTAATGCGTTTTTTCATTTTGGAATTTTCCCTCCTATTTGTCTGTTGCATTGCTTCAAACATATCTCACTTGCTCACACTAACTTACTGTCTGAGCCATTAACCACCTCCCCTAATGGAAAAAACACGTTCTGTTTTTCTTGGGGGACCACAAGACTCCCGCAATACCAACTCCATCGGTACGCTCTTTCCTACCGTACCTTCGTTAGTACCAGCCAGTTCGCCTAAGAGAATCATTGCTGCCGCTTTACCAATCTCATATGTTGGGCAATTCACTGTAGTCACGGCTGGTTCTAGGTTCGCGGAGATCCCTATATTATCAAAGCCCATAATGGAAAGGTCCTCACCAACAGTTCGTCCCGCTACGCGAGCCGCTCGCAAAACGTCTGCAGCTGCCAGATCATTGAGGCAAATTACTGCAGTCATCTGGGGCGACTTGTGCAAGAATTCTACTAACTCGGCAATAACCTTTCGCTCATGTTCCTTAGAACGGTCCTCCAAGTAGACATAGCGATGGTCCTCGAGGTCCGCGAGGATCATGCCTCTATCGATGGCTAGACCATGATCGCTCATGGCATCTCTATACCCTTGAATCCGATCATGTAAAGATGCCATAAAGCCACGATGCTTGGTCACAAGCCCAATGTTGCGGTGCCCCAAGCCAATGAGGTGCGAAGTGGCGTCATAACCACCCTGGTAGTTATTGGCCTCTACATAGTGCGAATCCATGTACTGATAGTGTCTGGTCATGACCATAGGGATTTTTTGCCTCTGCAGTTCAAAAATCCAAGGATTATAGTAATCTGACGCTGTAGCATGAATGATCACCCCAGGACAACCCTGGTCAATGATTTTTTTTATATACTCGCCTTCTGTTTGCTGGCTATTGTTCGTGGAGAGCACCGAAACGCTATGCCCGTGATGAAACAATACTTCTTGAGCACCGGTTACAATCCTCCCTGTAAAGCTTGTGGTTAAATATGGGACGATGATCTGGATGTTCCCGTTACCATGTTGCATGCGTGCTTTTTTGTCGGCGACAAAGGTTCCACGCCCATGGAATCGATCGATGAGGCCAGCATTCTCCAACGAGACCAGGGCATGACGAACTGTGGCGCGACTCACTCCATAGTGCGCAGCCAATTCGAGCTCAGTACCAAGTTTCTCACCTGACCCAAGATTGGCCTGAATAATGTCAGCCTGAATCTTTTGGGCCACTTCTTCATATAGGCTTCTGGCAGGTTGACTTCGTTCCGTCATTGCACCAACACACTTCCCTACGTACTCGCTTAGTAAGCTTCTCTTGAATTTAACAGTAACATTTTTACTAAGGTCTGTCAATCGCAAAAAGGACTGACCTTTAGGTGCCCACTGTTTCTAAATACGGAAAAAACCAATCCTTGGTGAAATTAAGAAGCGGCAAGGTCCAGTGCTAGGACCTTGCCGCTAAAGCTTGAGGTATATTACTTCTTAATGTTGTAAAATGCATTGTGGCTGGGATATTCTGCTGTAAAGTCGAGTTCTTCTTCAATGCGCAGCAGTTGGTTATACTTGGCAACCCGATCCGTTCTGCTTGGAGCACCCGTCTTGATTTGGCCAGCATTAGTAGCCACTGCCAGATCAGCGATGGTAGTATCTTCGGACTCGCCGGAACGATGGGAAATAACCGCTGTGTAACCTGCTCGTTTCGCCATTTCAATCGCATTGAGTGTCTCGGTCAGGGTACCGATCTGGTTTACCTTGATGAGGATAGAGTTGGCGATGTTTCGATCAATACCAGTTTTCAGTCGCTCTGTATTGGTCACAAACAGATCGTCACCTACGAGTTGGACCTTGTCACCAATGGCATCGGTAAGCTTTTTCCAACCATCCCATTCATCTTCGCTCAAGGCGTCTTCAATAGAAATAATAGGATACTTGTCCACGAGGCTCTTGTAATACGCTACCATTTCGTCGGTATCCAAGACCTTGCCTTCGCCCTGGAGATGGTACTTACCGTCTTTAAACAGCTCGGTCGCTGCCACATCGAGAGCAATGAAGGCGTCTACTCCTGGCTTATAGCCGGCCTTGTCAATGGCTTCGATAATTACTTGAATAGCCTCTTCATTAGACTGCAAATTCGGTGCGAAACCACCTTCATCACCAACGGCCGTGTTAAGACCTCTACCTTTGAGAACCGCTCTGAGACTGTGGAAGACCTCGGCTCCCATTCTTAGGGCTTCTTTGAAGCTCTTGGCACCAACGGGCATAACCATGAATTCCTGGATATCCACATTATTATCTGCATGGGCTCCACCATTGAGAATGTTCAACATGGGTACCGGCAGATTCGTAGCAGCAACACCGCCGACATAACGATACAGCGGCAAGCCAAGGTAATTAGCTGCTGCATGGGCGCAAGCCAGTGATACGCCTAAAATGGCATTGGCACCTAGTTTGCCCTTGTTATGTGTTCCATCAAGCTCGATCATGATTTGGTCAATCACAACTTGGTCCATGACATTCAGACCAACAAGCTCTGGGGCGATGATTTCTTCGACGTTTTCAACGGCCTGTTGGACACCTTTGCCTAAGTAACGACCCTTGTCACCATCACGTAATTCTACTGCTTCAAAGGCACCTGTAGAAGCGCCGGAAGGTACAATGGATCGACCTGTGGTTCCATCAACCAAGAATACCTCAACTTCAACTGTGGGGTTGCCTCGAGAGTCAAGAACCTCCCGAGCAAGTATACCATCAATAATCATCTGCTTTCCTCCTTCACAATTAGGCTTTCGCCGGTCATCTCAACCGGTTTTTGTATCTGCATCAAATCCAGAAGCGATGGCGCTAAATCGGCCAAAATACCGGATTTGAGGCTGTAGTTTTTTGGGGCATTAAAGAGCCAGACCGGAACCAAATTGGTGGTATGGGCCGTATAAGGTTCAGCCGATGCGGGATCCACCATCTGCTCGCAATTACCATGGTCTGCTGTGATAATGGCCATTCCACCTTGGGCCTCAATGGCTTTCAGTACTTTCCTCAAACCTGCATCTACCGCTTCAACCGCTTGAACGGCTGCTGCAAAGACACCTGTATGTCCCACCATGTCACAGTTGGCGTAGTTGAGGACAACAAGATCAAAGATACCCTTGGTGACTTCGGTTACAACGTTTTCTGTGACCTCAGGGGCACTCATTTCGGGCTTGAGATCATAGGTTGCCACATCCGGAGAGGGAATCAAGATTCGCTCTTCCCCGGGATTGGGCTTTTCCACACCACCGTTGAAGAAGAACGTTACATGAGCGTACTTCTCCGTTTCAGCAATGCGCAGCTGTGTCTTACCTAGACTACCCATGTACTCGCCTAGCGTATTTCGCAAGTTCTGGGGTTCGAAGGCAAAGGGGACAGCCAGACTGGCGTCATATTGCGTCATCGTGGCATAGTAAATATCAAGCTTTTTCCCGCGCTCAAATCCATCAAAGGAGTCATTCGCCAGGGCCCAACTGATCTCGCGAGCTCGATCTGCCCTAAAGTTGAAGAAAAAGACACTGTCTCCATCCTCAATGGGGCCCCGCGCCTGACCATCTCGGGTTAAGACAGTAGGGATCACGAATTCATCTGTCTCGCCGAGGGCGTAAGCTTGCTGAATGGCGGCGCCGCTGTGGGTATCTGTACGTCCCTGCCCTTGCAGGGCTTGGTAGGCTTTTTGCACCCGATCCCAACGTTTATCTCTATCCATAGCATAGTAACGACCAGAAATCGTGGCAATCTCGCCGACACCGATTTCCTCAAGCTTCGCTTCGAGCGTAGCCAGATACTCATGGGCGCTACTTGGAGCAACGTCCCGTCCATCCAAAAAGGCATGAATGAACACACGGCTCAAGCCGTAATCCTTCGCCATCTGTACCAAGGCATACAAGTGGTCTGTGTGACTATGGACACCTCCAGGCGAGACGAGGCCCATCAGATGAAATGCTCCTCCACCTTGCTTGGCCTGTTCCATCGAGGCAAGTAAGGTGGGATTGGCAAAAAACTCGCCATCTCGAATGGACTTTGAAATCCTCACCACGTCCTGATAGACAATCCGTCCGGCTCCGATATTCAGATGACCGACATTGGAGTCACCCATTTGCCCATCCATCAAGCCAACGCTTTCGCCAGAGGCGGATAGGTGAGCCTGGGGAAAGTCACTCCGGAGCCAGTCTACTGTAGGTGTCTTCGCCACTTTCGTAGCATCACCGTCTACTGCATCAGTGAGGCCAAAGCCGTCAAGGATAATTAGTGCTGTTGGTCTTTTCATCGTCTCACACACCTTTTCGCTCCCCTAGTACTTGACAATACCAACAAAATCCTTAACGTTGAGACTTGCCCCGCCTACTAACGCTCCATCGATTTCGGGTTGTTCCATAAATTCACTGATATTACCAGGTTTCACACTGCCACCGTATTGGATCCGCACCTGCTCCGCAAGGTCAGAACCAAAGAGCTTGGCCAATGTCTTGCGGATGGAACCAATCACTTGATTCGCATCTGTTCCGTTAGATGTTTCGCCTGTGCCAATGGCCCAGATTGGCTCATAAGCAACGACCACATTTTCAATCTGCTCAGGCTGCACACCTGCCAAACCTTGGGTGGTCTGGGTCACCACAACATCCTCCGTCTCACCGGCCTTACGCTGCGCCAGTGTTTCACCTACACATAGAATAGGTTTCAGGCCAGCATCCAACGCCTTGAGCACCTTCTTGTTGATCAGCTCGTCGTTTTCTTTGAAGATTTCCCGCCGTTCAGAGTGGCCTAAGATAACATATTCACAACCGACATCTTCTAACATGGATGCCGAGATCTCTCCAGTATAGGCTCCCTCTGCCGCGTAGTACATGTTCTGCGCCCCAAGCTTGACCTTGCTAAGTCCTAGGGCACTCAGGGATGAAAGGCTCGTGAACGGTGCACAGACAACTACTTCTACCGGACTGTCGGTAGTGAGCTCATCGAGCATGCGAACTAGTTCTAACGCTTCACCTACATTTTTGTGCATCTTCCAGTTTCCTGCAATAATTGGAGTACGCATAATATCACCTCTACTTGTCATTTAAAGCAGCCACTCCTGGCAAAACCTGGCCTTCTAGGAATTCCAGTGAAGCGCCGCCGCCAGTGGAAACATGAGTCATTTTGTCAGCTAGGCCCATTTGCTCTACGGCTGCTGCCGAATCCCCGCCACCGATGATGGAAATCGCTGACGAATCAGCCAGAGCCTGGGCTAAACCGCGGGTGCCAGCTGCGAAAGCTTCCAGCTCAAAGACTCCCATGGGTCCGTTCCAGACCACGGTTCCAGCTTTCTTGACAGCTTCACTAAACAGCTCCGTTGTCTTGGGACCCGAATCTAGGCCTTCCCAGTCCGCGGGCATTTCTTTGAAGTCTACAACCTTGTGTTCCGTATCTGCAGTGCGTTCTCTACCTACCACAATATCCACGGGGAACAAGAGCTCGACGCCCTTTTCCTTCGCGTTGGTTATGATATCCCGGCAAAAATCAATCCGTTCGGGATCTAAAAGGGAATTTCCAATCTCGTATCCCTGGGCCTTGAAAAAGGTGTAAGCCATACCACCACCTATGATTAAGGTGTCCGCCTTATCAAGAAGCGATGCAATCACGCCAATTTTGTCTTTCACTTTGGCGCCGCCTAAAATGGCCACGAAAGGGCGTTTTGGCTCATCTAGTGCACCACCCAAGAACTCCAGCTCTTTCTCCATAAGAAAACCAGAGATGGCGGGCAAATAGTTGGCAACTCCCGTTGTGGAAGCATGGGCCCGGTGAGCCGTGCCGAAGGCATCGTTTACGTAAATATCGCCCAGAGAGGCTAAAGACTTGGCAAATTCTGGGTCGTTTTTTTCTTCTTCAGCATAGAACCTGACATTTTCTAGAACCAAGACCTCTCCATCCTGCAGAGCATCAACAGCCTTTTTCACTTCAGGGCCAATGCAGTCATTCACTTTTTGCACAGGCTTAGCTAGAAGTTCGCTGAGGCGCTTGGCAATAGGATCCATGCGCATGTCCTCGTTTACCTTGCCCTTCGGACGGCCAAAGTGTGACATTAGGATGACCTTTCCGCCCTGGTTGACTAAATGCTGAATCGTAGGCAAAGCAGCCCTAATTCTCTTATCGTCAGTAATGACTCCGTCTTGCATAGGCACGTTAAAGTCAACGCGCATCAAGACTCGTAGACCTTGTACATTCACATCGGCAATGGTTTTTTTCGCCATAAAAACCCTCCTCACGACTGCTGCATTCCTCCAGGATTGCAGCAAGTATCTTTGGCAATCATCAGAGGATCCCCCCTGTGACGGGGGGATCTCGTTTTCACACTCTACTTTTTCGAGTCCATGTAGCGAATGAGGTCAACGACTCTCATGGAATAACCCCACTCGTTATCGTACCAGGAAACAACCTTGATCATGTTCTCACCCATGGCTTTGGTTAGAGCAGCGTCTACAATGGAAGAGTTGTTATTGCCCTTGTAGTCACAAGATACAAGTGGTGCCTCTTCGTAGCCAAGGATTCCTTTAAGTTCTCCTTCAGCCGCCTTCTTGAATTCAGCGTTAGCGGCCTCGGCCGTCACTGGCTTTTCGGTCTCAACGACTAAATCCACCACGCTCACCGTGGAAACAGGAACACGCATGGCAAATCCGTCAAGCTTGCCCTTCAGCTCTGGGAGTACCAAACCCACGGCTGCAGCAGCACCAGTAGTGGTAGGAACGATATTTTCTGCAGCTGCCCGGGCCCGCCTTAGATCGCTATGGGGCAGATCTAGAAGTCTTTGATCCGTTGTATAAGCGTGTACGGTGGTCATGAGACCTTTCTTAATGCCAAACTTGTCATTGAGAACCTTGGCAAAAGGTGCCAGGCAGTTGGTGGTGCAAGAAGCGTTCGAAAGCACATGGTGAGCTTTCGCGTCATACTTGTCTTCGTTCACGCCCATGACCACGGTGAGGTCTTCATTCTTGGCAGGAGCGGTAATAACAACCTTCTTCGCACCCGCATCAATATGCCACTGGGCTTGTTCGCGCTTGCGGAAGATTCCGGTCGCTTCAACAACATAGTCTACACCAAGTTCTCCCCAAGGAATGTTCTTAGGATCCCGTTCAGCGTAAACGCGGATCTTCTTGCCGTTTACCACAATATTGTCGCCATCGACGGAGACATCTGCATCAAGTGTACCGTGGTTTGTGTCATACTTGAGCAAATGCGCCAGTGTCTTAGCGTCTGTGAGGTCATTGACTGCTACGACTTCAACATTCGAATCCCTTAAAGCTCCCCGATACACCAGACGTCCAATTCGACCAAAACCGTTAATTCCAACTTTAATGGTCACAAAAACTCCTCCTTTTATGTTAACTCTTTTATGCTCATCAACCTCCGGGCTACCCCTTCATCGGTGATACAAACATCACAGTATCCTCTAGACAAAACTGACATCACAGCCCACGCCTTGCTGCGTCCTCCTCCAACAGTAATCACCAGCGGGATTTTTTCCAGATCCTCTAGGCGCAGTCCCACCGAGGTGGTATTATGCACGATGCGTCCCTGGGCATCGAAGTAACAACCAAAGGCTTCACCTACAGCACCTTCTGCAATCAACTCCATCAAGGAAGCATCATCGAAGCCCCTTCTTCTGGCCATTTCCTCCGCCGTACCTATCCCGTGAACCAACACATTTGCTCGGCGTCCTAAGGCTATCACCTCACGAATACGCGGTTCGTTGATGATCTGTTCTAAGTAACAGGGCAAGACATCCTCTGGTGCCTGAAGCTGGCGATAGCTACCACGCAGGCTCTCTGCCAGCGAAACAGCTATGGAGTTGGCGTGGATCCGTGCATCCTCACCTAAGCCACCCCGAACGGGAACAACAGTAACATCCCGTGGTAGGTCTTGCCCAGAGACGGACTCGGCCACCCTGGCCAGGGTCGAACCGCCAGAAACTGCCAGTACATCACCATCTTTAAGCACGTCTTTCAAGTAACGGGCTGTGGCCTCGGCCAAATCACGCTTACCTGACACATTGCTATCTACATCCCCCGGGACAATGATCATCTTCTTCACCCCAAGGGCTTGCGCAAGCGTGCGTTCTAGGTAGTCAAAATCGTGAAACTCTCGAATCATGGCCTGCAAGACCATGATCACTTTTTCGCCCTGGGCGGACAGCCGAACGCCGGCAGAACTGGCCCCAATCAAGCCCTGTTCTCTAAGAACGTCCAATTCGCCGCGGATAATTCTTTCGGAACTACCGAGCCTAGATGCAATAAATCTGCGCCCAATCGGTCCTTCGTTTTGGATTACTCTCAACAAATTGTAGCGCCGCTCCAAGACTTCAGCAAGTTCGGGCACGAGTTTCCGCAAAGCAGCAAGGCTCTCCAGAATGGTTCACCCACTTTCTCGGGACAACTGGCGACCCGCAGGGGTTTATTTCGTCCCACCTCATCGATAAATGTTCTGCTTTTCTCCCATCGTTCCCTTCTATCTTCTTGTTAATACTTGGTAGTTAATTTGTCAACTTGTCGCGCCTTTTTCTGCAGCTGCCTAAAACGGTAGTTGACACCGGATTTGCTCATCTTGGGAACCATGAGACCCCCGATTTCCTGCAGCGAGGCATAGGGATTCTCCAGGCGTACTCTGGCCACTTCTCTCAGTTTGGGAGGCAACTCCTGGAGTCCAATGGTGGCATCGATAATCTGGATGTCTTCCAGTTGATCCATAGCTGCTTTCACCGTTTTGTCCACGTTTGCCGTTTCGCAGTTCACAAGGCGATTGACTTGATTGCGCATATCTTTCATCACCCTCACATTTTCAAAGTGTAAGAGGGCGTTGTGGGCACCTATCAGATTGAGCATCGTCACGATCTGAGTGCCATCCTTCAAATAGGCTACTAGAGAGCCCTTTCTTTGGGTTATGCCTGCTTCGAGGCTGAGAGATGTCATGACGCCCACGATCTTTTCAGCCAAACGGCTTTGTTCGGTGGAGATCTCCAGGTGGTAGCCTCGTTCTGGATTGGTGATCGATCCATTGCTCAAAAAAGCTCCCCTTAAGTAAGCTCTTCTGCAGCACTTCTTCCGGGGCACATTCGACTCAGTCAAAACGCTTTGATCCTTAAAGTCTTGATAGACTCGTCCGGCCCAAGCACGACCCAGAACCCGCACCGTGCAGATCTGGACCCTCCGGGAGGGAGATTTCACCACCAGTACCTGTGTGGGCAGATCAGGATAGAGACCCTTCAAGAGCAGAAAAATTTTCCGAGCCACCAGAGGTGACGAGTTGTTGAAGTCTAGGAACTGATTGTTAGCTCCCAACAAGAAACCTGCTAGTTCGTAAAAAGCGCTAAGCTCCGCGATGCGGCAACAGCGAGCACCGGGAATCACTCTGGCTAGCTCACGGCGAACCTCATCTGAAAAGGTCATCAGACCTCACCTCCAGCTTTCCCTAAAATCCAGACTCGAACACGCCATCCCTGGATCTCGGCCTTGACAATCACCGGCGTAGTCGAATCGTTCTTAAACTTGAAATCGGTATAGGGCCATGCCACCGCGGCATCAAGCCCATGCTTGATATAGCTTGGTGCAATGGAATGGATGCGGCGTTCCACAATCTCCATCTCCGCTTCACGGGCCGCATTATAGAGCGTAGTAGAAGACTGGCAAATACCCCCACCTACCCCGGGAACTACGGCCTCACCTAGAATAATGGGAGCATTACTGTAACCCCTCTCTACGGTGCGTTCACCCACAACCTCATTAAAGGAGAATACCTCGCCAGGCAGCACAACAGTGTTGTTTATGGCTGCCAACGAGAGGCGGATGTTTTGAACACGACCAGGACTACCCAAGAGGGGCGTGGAAAAATCACCCAAGAGATCCGTCAGTCGCTCCAGGTGCTCGGTGCGCAAAAAAGGTACAACTTCAATACCAGTAAGCTCAACGCGACTCTTACTAGGGGCTTCAACCACATGATGGACGATGGCATCCAGATCGAAGTAGAGACCATTTTCATGCGGAACAATCTCCCCTGTGGACTTATCAATGGTCGCGTTCACCGGGGGACGCATTCGAGCTCGTGCTACTTGCTCGACAATGACCCTCACTTCGTTCTCATAGTAGTATTCCATGATCTGTTCTTCCAAGTAAACCCCAGATCGCACGCCAAAAAACCTTCGGTGGACCGTCCGGTAGATCGTTGGAAGACCGAAGCCTAGAGTAGACAAGAGAAGCCCCATGGCAATAATCTTGCGCATACACACACCCCTCCCTAGTATATGCAGGAGGGAAAAGAGTTAAGACAACTGGTCATTACCCAGCCCGTTCGCCGTTTTTAGGCTTGACGTGAAGACTAGCTAGAGACATAATCTCCGCAGCCAATCGCCGACTATCATGGCGCACTAGATCTTGGTGATCCAAGAGATCCTTTTGATGAATCTTGATTCCTAGTCTTGCCAGCTCATCGTGATCGACCTGTACGGGATGTGCTTGTTCTTTCGCATACTTCTTACTCTGAGCCCCAGAAATTGTAGCCTGGTTCACTACAACATAATCCAGGATTTCTGGCCCTACAATGTGGAGCCGGAGAGCATTCACATGATCGCTGGCAGAATATCCATCGGTTTCTCCCGGTTGGGTCATCACATTACAGACATAAATGCGTAAAGCGTTGGTCTGCGCCAAGGCCTGGGCAAAACCGGGAATGAGAAGATTAGGAATAATGCTCGTGTATAAACTGCCGGGCCCGATGACCACAAGGTCAGCCTGGGAAATGGTATGCAGAGCCTCGGGCAAAGCCTGAACATTGGCAGGTTCTAGAAACACCTGCTTAATCTTTCTACTATGCTGGGGAACAGAACTCTCTCCGAGCATGGTGGAACCATCATCATACACAGCCCCTAGGCGCACCGACTCCAAGGTCGACGGAAGCACCTTACCCCGCACCGCCAAGACCTTGCTGAAGGCATGAATAGCTTCTTCAAAATCACCAGTAATATCTGTCATAGCGGCGATGAATAAATTACCAAAGCTGTGCCCCTTGAGGCCTTCTCCCCAATCAAAGCGATACTGAAAGAGTTCTTCCATCAACGGTTCTGTATCCGCTAGGGCAACCAGCGTGTTGCGGACATCGCCTGGAGGCAAAATCCCAAGATCATCCCGAATGCGGCCAGAACTTCCCCCATCGTCAGCCACTGTCACAATGGCCGTGATATTCGAGGTGTACTCCTTGAGACCCCGAAGCATGGTGGCTAAGCCCGTTCCACCGCCAATCGTCACAATGTTCAGCCCTTTTTGCAGATTGCGTGATTTATAGATATGCTCCACAAGATTAGGCACATCGGAAGGATGGATGGCCCCCACCACAGAGCGAATACCATTGCGAATGGCTAAAGCCAAAAACAAACCGCCTAGGGCCATGAACAATAGCCCCACGGAAGCCTGACCCGGTTCCCAGATCTCAACCCAGGACAGGATGGTTTCTTCGTACAGGGAAAGCATGGGAGCATCCAACAAAACAATCAAACCAGTGGCAATCATAGCAAATCCAAGAAACAAGAGAGCTAGCCATCGCTTCACGCCCATACCGGGGTAAAGCCATTTCATTTTATGCATCTGCCCACCCCCTAGTAATGCCAGGCGCCTTACAATCTGCTGCCAGCCGCCTGATCAACTACGATGGTTACCGATGGGTGCAACTGTAGGACCGACGCCGGAACCTCTTCGGTCACAGGTCCAGTTAGCGCAGCATGAATGGCGTCTGCTTTACTACCACCATTGGCCATCAACACGATATTCCTTGCGCTCATAATGCTCTTAATGCCCATGGAGATAGCCTGCGTCGGCACCTCGCCAGGGGAGGCAAAAAAACGGGCATTGTCACGGATCGTATTGGCCGTCAAGTCAACCACTTGCGTTTGGGAACCAAAGGGGGTTCCCGGCTCATTGAATCCAATGTGGGCGTTAGAACCAATACCTAGGATCTGGAGATCAATACCCCCTGTGTGCCGGATCAGTTCATCATATCGACCACACTCTGCCTGCAAATCTGTGGCCACACCGTTTGGAACATGAGTGTTTGCTGCGTCAATATGCACTCGCGAAAAAAGGTTTTCTTGCATGTAGTAGCGATAACTCTGGGGATGATTTTCTGCTAGACCTACGTATTCATCGAGATTAAACGTGATAATCCGGCTGAAATCAACTCCGTTTTTGTAGTATTCTGCTAGAAGCCTGTAAACGCCAAGGGGGGAGCTCCCCGTAGCTAAACCCAAGACGCTAGCTGGTTTATTTCTGACTTGAGCAATGACCATCTTGGCCACTTCGTCACTCATACTGTCAAAATTACTCACAACAACAACACGCATAGATCTCACCTCTCTATTAGTCAGCACTATAAGCGATTCTACCTGCAATAATTGTCTTTTGAACCTCGAAGTTCTCCGTGAGAATCACAAAATCCGCCCGATTGCCTTCTTGTATCCAGCCCATATCTCCTAGATCAATGGACTGCGCCGGGTTATGGCTGGCCATGCGAAACGCATCTGGAATCGACACGTCGAGGGCTTGAATCATGGTATGGACTGCTCGGAGCATCGTTAACGTACTTCCGGCTAAATTGCCCTCTTTCAAGCGCGCAGCGCCGCCTTGCACAATAATTTCCTGATCCCCTAACATATACTCACCGTCTGGGAGCCCGGTAGACTGGACGGCGTCCGTGACGAGGACGACTCTATCAACCCCTACACTACGGAGCAAAACCCTGATTGCACCTGGATGAACGTGCACCAAGTCCCCAATAAGTTCTGCCCAGATGCCCGGCGTTGCCAAAATAGCCCCCAGGGCTCCAGGCTCCCTGTGATGCAGTCCGCGCATGCCATTATAGGTGTGTGTGGCATGAGTGATGCCGGCCTCAAACCCTGCCAGGGCTTCTTCGTACGTTGCATTGGTATGCCCAATCGAAGCGATCACACCGCGCTCCTTAAGCCAATGGATTGCTTCTAGACTGCCTGGCATCTCCGGTGCGAGTGTGACCAAGCGCAGTTTATCTCCAAGAATTCCATAGAGTTCTTCCAGTTCCCTGAGATCCGCTTGTCGAATAGCCGGCCCGTATTGAGCGCCTTTGTACTGTTCGTTGATATAAGGGCCTTCGAGGTGAATGCCTAGGACCTCCGCTTCATCAGGAGATCCCGTATAATCAGCCACGAGCTGTGCCACAGCACGAGTCCTATCTTTCGTAGCTGTAACGGTGCTCGGTAAAAAGGCGATTGTACCCCACTTTGCCAAATAACGTGCCATGGTACGCACGGCTTCTTCCGTACCATCCATCAGCTCCAAGCCCGCGGATCCATGCATATGCACATCAATGAGTCCTGGTGCAATAAACCCTCCCTGGGCATCAATAATCTCGAATACACCGGGAATGGCCGCTTTCTTGATCTTCTCGCCTTCCTCTTCACTTCCAACATACATGATGCGATCACCTATGGTGACAACTGTACCTTGTGCAATTAGTTCATCTGTAACAACGGTACCATTTGTGATAATCAAATGCTTCCTCTTCACTTTCTCCGACACCTCCACAGTGCTGCAATTCTGGAATTTTCCATGGCCTCCTGCCAGGTCTCGTTGGATCCGCAAAGTTAACTCAGAATAAATATTAATCTTACTTGCATATTATTGCACTCCCGTTGTATAATAAGCCTAATAACTTTGGGAAGGATGTATCATCCTATGAAAAAACTGTTCGTACTCATGCTTACCATCGTGTTGTCCCTTGGCCTCTCCACTCTTGCCTTCGGTGAAGGCGTGCTGAAAGTTGCAACTGAAGCCGGTTTTATGCCCTTTGAGTATGTGGGTGCAGAAACTGGCGAACTCCTAGGTTTCGACATGGATCTGATCAGAGCCGTTGGCGAGGTTCTAGGGCTCGACGTTACCATCGATAATATTAGTTGGGACGGCCTCATTCCCGCTCTCTTGAACAACAACTATGATGCTGTTATTGCCGGTGTCACCATCACCCCTGAGCGCCAAGCCAGCGTGAATTTCTCCGACCCCTATTTTGAGTCCGTGCTGACCATTGTCACCAAAGCAAATGCCGCAAATATAACCAGTCTTCAGGACCTAACTGGCCAGACCGCTGCCGTGCAAATCAGCACCACAGGAGACTTTGTAGCAAGTGATCTTCAGGACGAGGGTGGACTTAAGAGTGTATCCCGCTACGACACTGTACCAGACGCTATGCAAGCGGTCATAATCGGAGCGGCCCACGCGGTCATTGTGGACCTTCCAGTGGCTGAAGCGTATCTCCAAGCGAACCCTTCCGTTCCGCTCAAGGCGGCAGGAGCTGTCTCGGCTAATGAATATTATGGGATTGCCGTTAATAAAAATAACGTTGAGTTGCTGGAGCAGGTCAATTCGGCTCTCGATACACTGAAACAAAACGGAACCTATGATGCAATTTATGCGAAATGGTTTGGGCTAAACTAGTCTATTACCAAGCTATGCCCGAAAGGAGAATTCTACTTGGACTTTCGCTGGGATCTCGTCTGGAGCTCGCTGCCAACCCTCTTGACAGGGGCCAAACTCACAGTACAACTAACAGCTGTCTCGGTCTTTTTTGGCATCATTCTAGGCACCTTCGCGGGCATCGCCAGGATCACCAAGGGGCCCTTGAAGGTCCTGTCCGCGGCCTACATTGATGTCATCCGAGGAACCCCGCTCCTAGTGCAGACCTTCCTGATTTTCTATGGCCTGCCCAGTCTGATTCAGCGGCCGATTCCAGCCTATGTGGCGGCGATCGTAGCGCTCAGCATTAATAGCGGAGCCTATGTGGGAGAAATCGTGCGTTCGGGTATCCAATCCATTGATCGGGGCCAATGGGAAGCAGCAGCATCCCTCGGGCACTCCCGGAGCCAAACCATGGGCTATATCATTTTGCCCCAGGCCTTTCGGAGGATCTTGCCCCCTCTGGGCAACGAATTCATCGCCTTGTTGAAAGACTCATCCTTGGTATCAGTCATTGCCCTGGAAGAGTTGGTTCGCAAAGGGCAGATCATCATAGGACGAACCTTCCGCCCCTTTGAGGTATGGCTGGCTGTAGCTCTGATCTACTTTGTGATGACCTTTACTGTTTCTCGCTTTGTGAACCTCCTAGAACGCAGAGTCGCGCCGGAGTCCTAGTATCGTTTTTTGCCTTCTCGATACAAACGCCAATCGGATCCCCGTAAGAGCAAGTGCAAATTGTTGCCGATAATCCGAGAACTCACCCGCATACCGACCCTTGCTTCGAAATCAGCCAATTCGTGATTACTCGTAAAGACAGTGGGTTTAGCGTTGGTGAGACGGCTATCTACGATGAGTAATAAACGCTCTGTAGTCCAAGTGGTTTCCCTTTCGCTACCAACATCATCTAATACCAAAAGATCTGCGGACAGCAATTCGTCAAGATTGACATTGCTTGTCCGCATTTTTTCCAGCAAAATAGGGAGACAGGCAAAGGATACAGAGTATTTGTCCTTAAGCTCGTTGGCAATTGCGCAAGCTAAGTGTGTCTTGCCAGTACCAGAGGTGCCCATGAGCAAGATTCCTCTCCCATGGGTCAGTTCGGAAAAACGTTGCGTATATGTACGACATGCCTCGTAAGACGCTCTGTTGGCTGCACTCACCTGGAAATTATCAAAGGAATGCTCCCTCAGAGCAAAAGGCAAGGGATCCACTCGGCGCATCCTGAGGGTTTGCATCCTCAGGTTCTGCTGATCCAGCCGGTTTTGCCATCGCTCCTGCCGCACGCAAAGACAGTCTGACACAAGCCAGAGTCCCGTAGGCAACTCGGGAGGCATGGCGAAGGGGTGACGATAATAGGTCTTTACACGCCTTTCACCGCATACCTGGCAAGTCTCGCCGCCAAAAAAGGACCGCCGCACACCATACTCACTCATCCAGCCAGGTGAAGATGCTGCGATCTTGTTTTGACTCCGTATAGGTAAAGTCTTCTCTCCTGAACTTCTTCTTAGCTTCGACACGGCCATCCCTCCCAGCACGTACCCCTTCATCGTGAATATTCGACCAGTATGTATAAAAACACTCGTCTGTAGCAATTCCGTGATTCAACCAATCCTCAATGATCCGATAGATGTAATTAAACGAAATTCGTTTATTTTTGCCCTGTAAACGGCTGCGGCGCTGTTCCTGTACGGCTCGGAGAATAGCGCAACCAATGACAAAAGGAGTCATGCCCTCATCATGGGCAGCGCAGAGCTTCTCCTTCTGGGCGCTTGATAAGAGCGCCACTTTCTGCTGATACAATATGAAAACATCCTCCATTTTAGGATCCACCATGCCTCCACCTCCATAGAAAAAAGACTGTGAGAACCAAGACTGTAGCTAAGATCCCAAAGAGCCATGGGACCACTGGAAACCTGCTTGCCACCACCGGATAAAGGACGCCAGCACTGAGCTGAGCTTTTTGACTATGCCGCCCGAAACGGGGCGCTAGAATATCAAAGATAGGTGTCCCGGTTCCACCCACTTGCCAAGGCCCTTCACCGAGATCTCTCCAAAAACCCTCTGCTAAACCATCAAAGGCACCTACAAGGACATAATAACCCCAGTCAGAATCGGGCTGGGGTAGTATACTAGACTTCACTTGGGCGCGAATGGTCTCACTCTCTGGCAGGCGACGACTATGAACTTCGCCTGAAAAAACCTCTATCTGTCCATCTTCGCCTACCACATAGAGTCTGCTCTCGTCAAAGGGGGCGACGCTCAAACGAAAGTCCCAGCCTAAGTCAGGCGCCGTTTGCAGTGTATAAGGTCCGACTCTAACATCCCTTCGTCCCTCTGATTCGCCCGTACGCATGTAGACTTCGAGACGCTGGTGAAAGTACCCTTCTGGAGCTTGGAAAGGATTCGTTAAAGCTGCAAATTGAAAGTCAAAATAGGTGAAATCGTTATCCCGAGCTACCTCAAAGCGTAGAAGATCAAAGAGTCCTGGTACATACAGCCCATGCTTGGGATAGAGCAATCCACCACTTCCCACGTCATCCTCGCGGGCATCGGTAAACAAAACGACGACTTCTTCAAAGCCTTGGCCTATCACTGAAGGAGCGACAGGAACAAGAAGAAGCATAAAAGATAGAAACAGGATCACGCGCTTGCCTTTTCCCATGAACATATCAATCCCCCCTAGGAGATTGTATGCGAAATACCAGGCCTTTATCGATACAAGCGCTCGATCCGACTACTAATCATACAAGTAATTTCGTAATTGATGGTGCCCAAGAGCTTAGCCCAGTGGTAAGCCTGAATCTCATGGTTTCCGTCGGTCCCGAGCAAAATCACTTCATCACCGATGGTGCAGGGCAAATCGCCCAGATCAACCATGGTGTGATCCATGGTAATACTCCCCACAATGGGGCAGAGGGTCCCCCTAATGATCACATGACCCCGATTACTCAGACCCCGAGACAAACCGTCGGCATACCCAATGGGCAAAATGGCCAGAGAGGTTTCCTTCTCTGTGACATAGGTACTGCCGTAACTCACATGGCTTCCCGCAGGCACCCTCTTGACAAAGGCCACCCTTGTTTTCAGGCTCAGGGCAGGTTTCAGCTCGAGAGGTCTGCGGTCATCTGGATACATACCATATATGCCCAGACCCACCCGGACCAGATCTAAATGGGCAGCAGGGAAGAACATTGTGGCAGGTGTGTTTGCCGCGTGAACATAGGGAATTGAGATTCCCCTTTTCCGAAGATCCTCCCTGACAGCTAGAAAGCGCTCCCATTGCCACCTAGTGTAGGCTAAGTCTATCTGATCCGCCTGGGCGAAGTGCGTGAAGACACCTTGTATTTCCAGTGCAGGAAGGCCCTTGACCAGTTCCACCAGATCAACAAAATCCTCAGGTAGGAGGCCTAAACGCCCCATGCCCGTATCTACTTTAATGTGAACTCTCGCCAGCTTCTGCTGGGCCACTGCGGCCTTTGACAACAACCTGGCTATATGGGGTTCAAAGACAGTGACCACCAAGTCAGCGGCAACACAGGCATCGAGCTCATCAGCACTCACTGCTCCTAAAACCAAAATAGGTGCAGTGATCCCGCCCCTGCGGAGTCTGATCGCCTCTTCGGGAAGTGCCACCGCTAACCAGTTCGTACCATGGGCGATCATCGTATAGGCGGTTTCTAGGGCCCCGTGCCCGTAGCCATTGGCCTTCACCACGGCCATAAGCTCGCAATTAGGACCAATAAAGGCCCTAAACTGCTCCACATTATGGGCGATATTATCCAAGCTCACTTCGGCCCAGACGGATCTCGTAAGCTTACTCACGGTAAGATCTCCTGTAGTGCCTTCAGACTGTCGCTAGCCCGCAGGCCCCTCTGCCCCTCCTGCCCCGCCTGATCTCCGGCCTTGCCATGGAGGTAGACGCCTAAGGCCGCAGAACGAAGTGGATCCATACCCTGACTCAGTAGGGATGCAATCACTCCGGTCAAAATATCACCACTCCCAGCTGTAGCCATTCCATGGTTGCCCGAACTATTCATGTAGGTCTGTTTCTGGCCCGCTACAATGGTTGGGGCACCCTTTAAAACGATGGTCAGATTCCAGCTGTGAGCAAATTCCTCCGCAACACGTAATCGCTGAGCATTTACCTGCCCAGCGTCACTTGCTATCAGGCGGGCCATCTCTCCTGGATGCGGCGTGAGAATCCAGCGGCTCCGCTTGTCTGCTGGTATGTTCTTCAAGAAGTCTGGATCTAAGGCGACAAGGGCATCGGCATCGATCACGCAGGGACCATCCCACTTGCGCAAGAGCTCCTGAACCACCTGAATTACCTCTAGGCTCCTAGTCAAACCAGGGCCAATGGCTAGCACATCCCTGCCAGCCATGAGCTCCAAAAGCTCCTGCAGGCTTGGTACGCCAATTGTACCAGCATCTGTTTGAGAAACGGGGACCACGATGAGCTCATCGGGGGCAAAGCGACTATGGATTCCTTCAGGTACCGCTAAGGTTACCATTCCTCCACCACCGCGCAAAACCGCTTGAGCGCTGAGTGAAGCGGCTCCGGCATACATTTTCGATCCAGCAATAACCAGGGTATGACCAAAGGTACCTTTGTGGCTCCAAGCCTCGCGGACCGGTAGCCAACGAAGGTGTTCTTCACCCAACAAGAAACGGGTGCCCTCATGTTCCAGAGGAAAGCCCAAGTCGACAACTACGTTCCTGCCAGCATAGGCTTGGCCTGGATAGAGCACACAGCCGACTTTGAGAAACCCAAGATTAACCGTTACGTCTGCTCGAACAGCTTGCGCGCCCACTTCTCCAGTCGTTGCATTAACTCCGGTGGGACAATCAATAGAAACCAAAGGACACTTGATTTCATTGACCACTGCGATAAGGGACTCCAGACCTTCTTCGAGATTGCCGGAAAAGCCTGTCCCAAAAATGGCGTCGACAACTAAATCGGCCAGCCCCAAACTGAACCTAATCTTACCCATCTGGGCAGTCTCAACCGCCTGAAAGTCAGCGCCAAGGTTACGCAGGATTTTCAGGTTCGCACTATTCTCTCTGCTCAGCTTGTGCTGGTTCCCCACAAGGTAGACCTTAATGCGGGCCCCTAGGGCAAGAAGCATTCTGGCTACTACCAAGCCGTCTCCACCGTTATTTCCAGTACCGGTGAGAATATGAATGCGTTTGCCACTCAAGGCTCCGTACTCTCCCTTTAACACTTCCACAATACGGCTCCCCGCATTTTCCATCACTACTAAGGGGGAAATACCCAGTTTAGCAAAGGCCTTTTTTTCTAGGACTTGCATTTCCGCGCCAGTGACAACTTGCATCGCTTACTCCTCCCCAAGGGCAATGACATACGCCATAGCCATCTCTTTGGTATGCGACAAGCTTAGTACAAATCGGGTAATCCCGAGATTCGCAGCCAGACCCAAAGCAGGCTCCAGCAACCGAACTTGGGGTTGTCCCGCCAGGTTTGCATAAATGTCGATGGATCCAAAAGGAACACCTTGTTGCCAGCCGAGACCGATTGCTTTCATCACCGCTTCTTTGGCTGCAAAACGAGCAGCCCAGGATTGAGCCCCCTTACCACTGAGTGCATCTTGTTCCTGGCTCGTGTAGATGGTGTCCCGGAAGCGCTGCCGTTTCAGCGCCTTTTCGATCCGGGCAATTTCCACCAGGTCTACTCCACAGCCTTTAACCGACACGGCTACCACCCTGTTCTTCTTGAATGGTTTGCACCACTAGCCGCAGACAGGAATCAAGGATTTTCGCATCGGGATGCTCACCTAGGACGCGGATCATGGGCTCTGTTCCAGACGCCCTAACAAAGAGGCGCCCCAGAGGACCAAGGTCCCGCTCAGCCTGGCTAATCACCCCTTGGATCCGTTGATTTTCTTGCCAGCCTTCCTTCTGCGTCACCGGAATATTAACTAAACTCTGGGGGAAGACAACCATAGCTTCGGCCAGGCTCGCCAGGGTCTGGTCTTGGATCTGCCGCATTTCTAGCAACTTCAAGGCCGACAGGATACCATCTCCGGTCGTCGAGTTTTCTAGAAAGATAATATGTCCCGATTGCTCCCCGCCTAAAATGCAGCCAGAGCTCTGCATACTCTCTAAGACAAAACGATCGCCGGGTTTGGAGTAAATTACATCTCCCCCCTGATCCACAAAGGCCTGGCGCAATCCCCCATTGGAATAGGCGGTGGCAATTACTTTCTGACCGGGCAAACGATTCTGGCGGAGTAACTGAAGACCAATAATGGCTAGAATCTGATCACCATTCAAAAGCCCGCCCCGTTCATCAACGGCTAGAATCCTGTCACCATCTCCATCAAACGCAAAACCAAGGTCCGCATCTGCCTCCCTTGTCAGGCTCTGGATCTTCTCGGGAAAGGTAGAACCACAAAGATGATTGATATTAATCCCATTAGGCATGTCATAGAAAGAGGTTACATCAGCCCCTAGATCCCGAAAAACCCGAGCGGCAATCCCTGAGGTTGCTCCGTTGGCGCAGTCAATGGCTAAACGCAAACCTTGCAGATCAACAGCAACCTGTTCTTTGAGGTTCTGCACATAAAGCTCCACCGCACTGGGCTTGGCAACAACTTGCCCCACATCGCCACCGATAGGCCGGGGGATCTGATCTTCCTCAATGCAGGCCTCGATCTGTTCCTCTAGTTCCTCGGAGAGTTTGAATCCATCGGAGCCAAAAACCTTGATTCCATTGTCCTCAAGGGGGTTATGGGAAGCAGAGATCATAATCCCCGCCGAACAACCAAGTTCCTTCGTCAGAAAGGCTACCGCCGGTGTTGGTACGACTCCCACTAAAATGACATCAAGGCCGGCTGAGGTAATCCCGGCAATTAATGCTCCTTCTAGCATTTGCCCAGAGAGGCGAGGATCCCGTCCAATCAGGACAGGCTGCCTTAGTTCGTTGCCTAGCACCAACGCCGCAGCCCGCCCCACTCTAAGAGCCAACTCAGCTGTGAGCTCACGATTGGCTACACCACGTATACCATCTGTTCCGAAAAACTTCAGCACACATTATTCCTCCCCATTATCAGCGACTTGCACAATCTGGATTTCTCTTGGATCCAATTGAAGCCCAAGAAGATTGCGACCCTGGGCATCCAGGGCCTGCACCGGATAGGTACCTTCATAATCGAGATTTGGATCGATGCCTAAATACGCCACCATATGATCCACTCCCTCTAGTATACTGCGGGCTCCTCGAACGGTGATTACCTGAGGTAACGGCCTTAGACTGGCCATTCGTCCAGTTCTGTCAATGCCTAGGAAAGCCAAGGTGACCGGGAACACGGCCTCCGCAAGATCTTCGGTATAGACGCTAACCCAGGCAGGAGTGATATTCACCACACTGACTCCCAAAGGAGCATCCACCTCTACGCTATAGGTTTCCGTTCCCTCGTCTGCTCCTGTTAAGTTAATGGCGGCAGAGATAGAGGCTTCTCCCCGGTTGACAAGGGGAGCTAATCCCCTAATACTGACTCTTACGCTTTCTGGTGGGTCTACGAGAACCAGATCGGAGGGGATATTGAGCACCTGAACCTCCAAAGTTACCGTGCGTTCAGTTTCGCCCAGCGTCCCATCACCAGTGGCCAGAAGCCAAAAAATAATGGCCAGAATAACAGAAAAGAAGCGCCAATATACCTCGGGTTTTGTCAGGAAGGCCCAGAACTTGTTGATCCGGTTCATGACGTGTCTCCTCCCCGCCAATAGAACTTCAGTTGCTCCCTGAGTCGAGCCTCCGTCAGGTACCTGCGGAGATGACCA
Organism: uncultured Clostridiaceae bacterium; assembly: GCA_964485345.1. Taxonomy (GTDB): domain Bacteria; phylum Bacillota; class Limnochordia; order Darwinibacteriales; family Darwinibacteriaceae; genus UBA5420. The sequence goes on along the minus strand of CAZAJB010000007.1, from coordinate 33,614 downwards.
CCAACGGCCAGAGAAATCGTTCCCGTCTCCTCAGAGACAACAACGACCACCGCATCTGTCTGCTCCGACATGCCCACAGAGGCCCGGTGCCTAGTACCTAGACCAGCGCTCAATTGGCTGTCGGTGAGAGGTAAGACACAGCCCGCACTGACAATCCGACCGCCTGCCACAATAATGGCACCATCATGGAGGGGGCTGTTAGGCTCAAAAATGTTCAACAAGAGCTCGGTGCTGATCAAGGCATCGAGCCTAACACCTGTCTCTATGAACTCATGCAGACCCGTTTGGCGCTGAAAAACAATGAGAGCACCTGTCTTTTTGGAACTCATTCGACTGCAGGCCTCAGTCACGGCATCGAGATCAAAAACCTCTTGTCCAGGCCCGCGGCTGGCCATCCAACCGAAAAATTGCCCTCGGCCGAGTTGTTCTAGCCCTCGCCTTAGCTCAGGATAAAAGACGACAGGCAGTGCCACTAAGAACAGAGTGGTAGCCTGGTCCAAGAGCCAACTCACGGTGCGCAGGCTCAAGGCCCTAGCCACAACACTACTGGCAAAGACAATGGTCAAGCCTTTAACCAAAGTGGTGGCCCTTGTGCCCTGGATGGAGTAAATCACCCGATAGACTACATAAGCCACGATGAGAATGTCAATGACGTCTCGAAGTGTGAACAGCACCGAGCGCTCCCCCTTAGAATTCCTCGCCTATGCTTCCATGACCATTTGTGCCGCCTCGGTAGCCTGACCGTACTTTTTCAGATCCATCTCTAAGACGGCTAATGCTGTTAAGACGTCTAGTGGTGTGGCATAGCCCATGTGACCCACCCTGAAAATCTTGTCGGCGTGGGCACCTTGCCCTCCGGCAAACTCTACCCCATAGCGTTCCCGAATACGGGCTCTGAAGCTATCCGAATTAGGAAATTTAATTCCGGTAACAGTGGGTGAAGCGTCTTCGTCTTTCACGAGTAGCTCCAAGCCAACAGCCCGGGCCCCAGCCCGCATCATATCCCGCATCAGAATATGGCGAGCAAAGACATTTTCCAGACCCTCAGCCTCAATTATGTTTAGTGCTTCCTCAAGGGCAAAGACATTATGAATATTGGGCGTAAATGGAGTCTCTTCTTTCTCCATATACTTGTCATAGGAACGTAAGTCAAAGTAATAGCGGCTCGCCTGGCAGGTCTCGGAGTACGCTTTCGCCCTTGGAGAAAAAGCCACAAAGGCGGTTCCGGGGGGTGTCATAAGGCATTTCTGTGAAGCACTCACAACGACATCCAAGCCCCAGGCATCCATCTGGCAGGGCGTACCGCCCAGAGCGCTCACTGCATCCACCACGAGTAACGCCTGGTGATTGTCGCGGGCCCTCGATACCGACTCCACGTCGTTGAGGACAGCCGTGGATGATTCATTTTGTGCCATAAAAATAAGTTCAATTTCAGGGTGATTTTCTAAGTAGGCACGAACCGTCTCAGGATCAACGCCGCCATCCCAAGGGAAATCTAAGACATGAATGCTGGCCCCGTAGGCTTTACACAACTCCGCCCAGCGGTTGCCAAAAAATCCACCAACCAAGCACAGTACGGGCGTCCCTGGTGAAACTAGATTGCTCACTGCAACCTCCATCCCTGCGGTTCCCGAACCTGTAATCATGTGGATCTGGTTCTTGGTGCCAAACAATGGAGCGAGTCGTGCCAAAACACTAGGATAGTGCTCCCTAAAGCAGGCACCTCTGTGATTGATCATGGGCTTGGCCATCTGTAAAGATACTTCGCTTGGCACTGGCACCGGTCCGGGGATGCGCAGCACAGGTTTAAAACGGTACATTTTGGAATCCTCCTTGTCTCTAATAGAACAACCGCTCCCTGTGGTAGCAGAGAAGGTGTATGTCGAACACAGCTAGAGTAAACGCTTCAAACGCTTCGCAGTTGTAGCCAGATCTTGTTCTCCGCCTATCGTGCCAAAGTCCTCCACAATGACGCCCTGACGCTCTAGATAGCTCATGAGTACTCGCAGTGCCTTAGTCGAACCAAGAAGGCCCGGTTTGACAAAGGCTCCTCCTTTTTTGCCTTCCAGTCGCGTCGCCTTTTTGAGGAGGTTGTCCATCTCCAAAGGAAGCTGCGGTTTCCACCAACCCTTATATCCTGAGATTACGCAGACCAGACCATAGGGTGCGGCACTTACGGACGAACTCGAGGCTACGTGGGGCGAGATTAGATCAACCCTTACCCCATCTTGCTCCAATGCCCTTTGTAGCGCTACTGCAGACTTCTGGATTTTTCCATCATCTGCGTGCATAATCAAAACGCGCACATTCATTGCCCCCCATCTTTTTTCATATCGATCGTTTCTGCTTATTTCTCTAAGTAAAGGCTAAATCCTGTTTAGTGACTGTAATAACGCAGCAAGCCAGCGAAAATGGCAGCAGCCACTTGCTTCTGATACTCCCCCTCACTGAGGAGTTGTGCTTCTCTGGGGTTCGACAAAAAACCCACCTCCACCATGGCTGCGGGCATTGTTGTATCACGCAAGACGCGAAAATCCCCTGGCCGAGCTAGGCGATTGTTCGGTCCTAGATGCCTAACCAGTTCTGTCTGTAAGGTTGTTGCTAGTTTGCGGCCAGAGGCGCTTGCTTCATAATAGAACGTTTGGGCCCCTGACCACCTCGGGGATGGAAAATAGTTGGCATGAATGGAAATGTAAAGATCCGCATTTGCTTCTTCTGCTATGAGTACCCTTCTGCTGAGGTCCTGCCGCTTCCGCTTGAGGAGGTTCGTTTCGCTCGAATCCGCTAGATCATAATCACCCTGGCGTGCCAGAATGACATAGACCGCTGCCCTTTTGAGCAGGTCCTCCAACTCCTTGGAGACGGCTAGGGTTACTTCCTTTTCCAACACACCACTCGCGCTTACCGCCCCTGGGTCAATTCCCCCATGACCTGCATCGATGACAATTGTCCTGCCAGAAATACCCATGTGAGAGTGGCCACCGGAGACTGGAAGGGAGACCCCTCCACTCGTTCCGAGAAAGATACCTAGGGCTAGACAACTGAGGATCCACCACAGAAGTTGTCTGCCGCTAAAAAACCAGACGCGCATAAAAAACACCTCCACTCCCAAAAACTATTCAGGAATGGAGTGGTTTACAACACCGCAGGACACGAAAGCCCGCTTTCTTTTCTATTGTCTCGCAATGACCCGCCAGACCAAGGAGGTAAGCTTCAAGACTTTTCGCGCCCTGCTTGGTTCGTATGACAACCACGAGACACCCTCCTGCTTTGAGGACATGGAAAGCATCGGTCAGGATCTTATAATAGATGTTCTTGCCAGCCCGAATGGGAGGATTGCAGAGTACCCAATCGAAAGCTAGATCTGACGGCAAGGCTTGCAAGCCGTCACTCACCAAGACCTGGGCCTGTTCGATCCCGTTTCGGGCCAAATTCGCTTCAGCCAGTTCACAAGCGCGTTCGTTTACATCAACCATGTAAACCCGCCCGGCCGGCCCCACAAGTGTAGCCGCGACAAGCCCAATTGGTCCATAACCACAGCCTAGATCTAAGACCGTTTCTCCGGGTTCCAGGGCCAGTGTGTCGATGAGAATCTGGGAGCCTAAATCCACCTCGTCCTTGGAGAAAACCCCGCTATCGGTCTTCAGGATATACGTTTTCCCCCGCAGGTCAGCGGTGAACTCCTGCGTCTTGTGCTCAGCTGTGGGCTTACTTGTGAAATAGTGATCGTTCATGGACGATCTTCTCCCAAAGCCTTCAAGACCAAGTTCAAGTGTTCTTGAACTTCAACGGCTTCGCCACCAGCAGCTGTCTCTAGAGCCTCGAGCAAAAGCTCCTTGGCTTCTTCATGGCGCCCTACAAGATAGTATCCATAGCCTAAGGTATCAAGGTAAATATCCTTACGTTCGAGTTCAACCGCGCGTTTCGCCATCTCCAATGCGTGGGGAATCTGTACTTCCCGGAGGAAATAGTGATAGGCCAAGTTGTTGAGGGCTAGGTGGTTATCGGGTTGGCGCATTAAGACCTGCTGGTAGTTCTCGACTACACCTAGGTAGTTGTCAATACCTTCATAGGCAAAAGCCTGGTACAAATAGACCTGCCAGAACTGGGGGGCCAAGGCAAGCATCTCCCCGCTGATTACAAGCGATTCTTCGTAATGCTTGGCATTGAACTCTGCAAAGAAGAGGTCATTGAGCTCATCTAAGCGGGCCAGCCTTGGCAGGGGATTGTCTTCCCACGCATCGAAGACTGACCAGTTCGAAAGCTCCATAGAGGTAGTTCCCTGTGGATCCTCCATTTCGAGGCGAGTTGGAACCCAGCCTTCCTCTCCAAGTTCCAGAGCAAGCCGAGCCGGTTTTGGGCCAAAAGAGAGCTCTAATTCCACTGCGTTGAGTTGATGATTCTCTAAGACATACGATACGATAGTGACGAATGTCTGCTGATCCTGACGAACAAGAAAGGGAATACCGCTCTGCTCATCAAACCAAACCACAAACTCGGAGTCTTCGCGGGCGATATAGCGTCTCATCCTCCGTTCGGCTACCTGTTCGATGCCGGAGAATTCCAAGGGGATATCGGAGAACGCAGAGAGGGCAAAGAAATAATTCTGGACATCATCAAACAACCAGAACACATCGTAGCCGTACTGCACATCGCTGCCTACTTGGACTTGGACAAAACCCGCTTTGCTGGTGATGCTGACGGGGGCCTGGTGAGAAAGATACTCAACCTGAAATCCGTCAGGGTAGGCGAATCGCAGTACTCCATCCATCAAAAGAGTTGTCTCACCATCTCCAGTACGCTGCACTACGACACGGGCCCTGCCAAATTCGTGATCGAACCAGCTCACTGGCCCTTCTAAGGCTTCTGACGGGCCATGGAATCCAAAAACGGTCGCGAGCAACAATGCCAAAATTAGAAACCTGGATTTGTTGCGGCTCAATAGTCTGCCTCCCCCCTCAACCCTTCAATAATGGCAATACCAGAACTGGCCCCGAGGCGGTTGGCACCAGCTTTGATCAAAGCCATGGCACTGGCCAGATCACGAATGCCGCCGGAAGCCTTCACGCCACAGTCACTGCCAACCACATCACGCATGAGCGCTACATCCTCCACCGTAGCCCCACCAGGCCCAAATCCGGTGGAGGTCTTGACAAAGTCAGCACCTGCCATTTTTGCTAAAATGCAGCCCCTGACAATCTGCTCCTTGCTTAAATAACCGGTTTCTAATATGACCTTAAGTAACTGCCCAGACACTGCATCCCGAACCGCCTTGATGTCTGAATACACCCGCGCATAATCTCGCTCCAGGAGACTCCCGACATTGATCACCATATCTAGTTCTTCGGCACCTGCTGCCACTGCATCCCTCGCTTCGAGAACCTTCGTTAAGGTTGAGGTCGCACCTAAAGGAAATCCAATGACGGTGCAGACCCTAACATGGCTCTCCCGCAAGATCCGTGCCGCAGCCGGAACATGCACTGGATTCACACAGACCGACGCAAAGTGATAATGCATGGCTTCTTCACAGAGTGTGGCAATTTGAACCTGTGAGGCCGTTGGTTTGAGCAAGGTATGATCAATTAAGGAGGCTAGGGTGCTATCCTCAGTTGAAGTGGCTTCGCTCTTCCTCGATCGTTGTCCCATGGGAACAACCAGTCGAATCCCCTGTCTGGCCAAGTCCAAACCGATTTCTTCTTTTTGCTCTTCCAGCCATTTGTGATCCATGTCTCTCCCTACACCCTTTCATAATTCCATAATTCCACTCGACTGGTGGAAACAGCTAGGACCGGCGGCTTGATAATCTGCTCGAGTTCTGTTTTGGTTTCAACTAAGCCTCCCGCAATCATGGGGGGGAACGTTTCAGGCAGACGCTCACGCACAGAGGGAAGCACCAACGCCGGCAGAATCTCCACGGCATCGGGTTGACTAGAGTGAATCATGCGCAAACCGGTTCGCAAGGCCTCCGAGTCTAACATGAACAGACGTTGAATGCCTAGTAGGCCTGCTTTTTGAGCTGCAGTCACCAGATAGCCCTTTGTGGTTAGAACGCCGTCAATCCCTACCTCAGAGGCTAACACCTCCATGCCGATGGCATCCTTGGCAATGCCACTAATCAAATCCACATGGGCGAACAGCATTTGACCTTGCTCCTTGCAGAGTCTTGCCAAGTCACGCAGCTCAAAAATATCGCCCGTGAGATAAAAACAAACCTTAACACCTGCTCCAGAGGTGAGGCGAGCATCGTTAATGCCCTTTAATCCTGCTATAATCGGTTTCTGGGTCAGACCAGCCTTGAGGTTTTGCAGACGTTCGCGGCGCCTGCGCTCTTGTTTAATCATCGCTCACCCAACTCTTGGCGCTGGCTACCGCTTTGTTCCAGCCTTGGGCCAAGCGTAACCGTTCTGCCTGCCGCATGGCTGGCTTGTAGACTTTTTCTCCCTGCCAGCATTTCTGAATGTCGTCTTGACCCTCCCAAAAACCTACAGCCAAGCCAGCTAAATAGGCGGCTCCTAAGGCGGTTGTCTCGAAAACTTGGGGCCTCTCGACCTGGATTCCGGTCAAATCCGCCAAAAATTGACAGATAAAATTGTTGACGGAAGCTCCCCCATCCACTTTCAGTTCGGTGAGGGGGATCTTTGCATCCTTGGCCATCACATCTACTACTTCTTTCGTCTGATAGACGATGGCCTCAAGGGTAGCCCTTACTACGTGGGCTCGATTCACACCTCGGGTGATACCCATCATCATACCTCGCACATACGGATCCCAGTGGGGCGCACCTAAGCCCACAAAACTAGGCACGAAATAGAGCCCGTTAGTATCCGGTACAGAGAGGGCGATCTCCTCGGTCTCGCACGCTTTTTTCACTAATCCCATCTCATCCCGTAGCCACTTCACTGCCGCCCCTGCCACAAATACACTGCCTTCGAGTGCATACTGCACCTTGCCGCCAACTCCCCAGGCAATGGTAGTGACTAGCCCATTCGTTGAAGCGATGAGCTTTGACCCTGTATTCATGAGAATAAAGGCGCCGGTGCCAAAGGTGGCTTTGATCATACCAGGCTCATAGCAGGCCTGGCCAAAGAGGGCCGCTTGTTGATCGCCTGCAGCGCCTGCGATAGGGATTCCGGCCGGAAGTAGCCCGAGCCGGACGGTATGTCCATATACTTCACTAGACGAGACAACCTCGGGAAGTATCTCTTCAGGAACATCCAAGGCGTGTAAAAGGTCAGGATCCCAGTTCAGATCTGCGATATTGAAAAGCAAGGTTCTGGAGGCATTGGAATAATCGGTAACGTGTTCTTGCCCTCCAGTGAGCTTGTAAATAAGCCAGGAGTCAATGGTCCCAAATGCCAGTTCTCCCTTTATTGCCCTTTCTTTGAGCGCAGGATCATGGTCGAAAATCCACTTGAGCTTTGTTCCGGAAAAGTAGGCGTCTAGGAGAAGGCCTGTCTTTTCGCGAAACAAAGGCTCGAGACCTTGTCGGCGCAGATCATCGCAAATGCCTGCGCTCCGCCGGCATTGCCAAACAATGGCCCTTGTCACAGGTTCGCCTGTCTGCCTATCCCACAACACCACGGTTTCACGCTGGTTGGTGACCCCAATGGCCACTACCTCAGCTGGATCTACCCCAGTTTCGCTGAAAATCCGATCGAGGAGACCCAGCGTCCCCTGCCAAATCTCTAGGGCATCATGCTCCACCCATCCCGGTCGAGGATAATACTGGGGAAATTCTTCGTACACCCTCCCGACTATCTGGGATTGATGATCAAAGAGAATGACTGTGGTACCAGTCGTTCCCTGGTCGATTGCTAATACGTAGTTCTTGGGCAACAAAAACAGCCTCCTTCCGCTACCAATAAATTCTGCAAAAGGGGTCTATTTCCTCCCTAGTACGCCTGCTTCGGTAACCAACAAGTCAACTGCCCGATCCCAAGGATCGCGAGGCACCTCTCGTACAAAGGAGCTATAGACCAGGCCAACCGCGCTGCCTGTAGTTGTAGCTAAAAAGCGATCATAGTAACCGCCGCCGTAGCCAATGCGAAAGCCCTGGGCTGAAAAGGCCAGGCCAGGGACGATAATCAGATCAAGCTCCCCGGGACGAGCTTCAGGTGCCTCAGGGCCGGGCTCTAGAATTCCAAAGACTGCTGGGACTAGATTCTCCCGAGAGGTATAGCGCCGAGGAATCAGGGCCCTGGGCTTACTCTGGACAACCGGTACATAGACCTCTTTTCCTTGGCTCTGCAGATCTTCGACGATGGGCCATGTGGCAATCTCCCAGCCAAAGGAAAGATAGACCATAACTTTGCCTGCCCTTTGGTATTCAGGCAGCTGAAAAAGATGCCCATGAATCGCCTGTTCCCAGATGGCACGTTCTTCTTTGGGAACCTGACCTCTTTCCCGCTTGAGCTCTTTGCGCAACAGTTCCTTAGCCACGTTAGTCCACCGGCCTCAAAATTGATATAGTCGATCGATTCCAGTCAAGCTGTTCCGCTAGCGCCCTCTGTACGTCAACCGCAGTGACACTGGCCACCTGATCCAAGTAGTTGTCGTAGGGTGTTCCTCGAAAATAGTGGGAAACTAAACGGTTTGCCGTATACTCAAAGGATTCAAAGGAGGCAAGATGCGCCCCATACAACTGTCGTTTGAGACGTTCCACGTCGCTTATAGAGACCTTCTTGGCCTGCAAGTCAGCGATGATCGCGATCAGCTTGGCATGGAGAGCCTCGGGATCTGGGGTCTCTGAACCAATGACAGAATAGGCATACTTGGGGTCAGCATTAAAACTAGCCCCAAAGGAGTCTGTGATCAAATCGGCCTCATATAACTGGGCATAGCTGGTAGAGCTCCGCCCGGCGATCAGTCGCATGGTGATGGACATGATGATCTGTTGGCGCAGAAGATCCTCTCCCTGCCAGATGGGCTCATGCTTGAAACCCAGGAGATAACGGGGCTGGGAAATTGGCAATGTTTCTTCTATCCTAGATCTACTTACATGCAGTGGCTCCTCAGGATAGAAGCGTTCAATGGCCCCTTCCCCCCGTTCCCAAGCAGGATAATGTTCTTCAATCAACGCCAGGGTCTTGGCTGGATCCAGATCACCGACTACCGCGAGGGCCATATTCGCTGGCTGGTAGAAGGTGTTGTAGCAGCGAAAGAGATCCTCAACCGTAATACTCTGTACCGACTCCACCGTTCCCCCTATATCAAGCCGGAGGGGGTGTTCGTGATACATATTCTCCAAGAGCAGAGTGTGAATACGATGGCTAGGGTGATCCGCGTACATCTGCAGTTCCTGGCCAATGATCCCCTTCTCTTTCTCAACATTGTCCTTGCTCAGGTAGGGACGATTGACGAATTCTAGGAGCAGTGTGAGGCAGTCTTGCCACTGTTCGGTAGTAGAGAACAGGTAACTCGTCTGCGTATAGCTGGTGAAGGCATTTACCGACGCTCCCCACTGGGCAAAACGTCCAAAAACATTACCCTCTTCTTCCTCAAAAAGTTTATGCTCTAAGAAATGGGCTATGCCCGCAGGCACATCCACAACCTCTTCTCCCGGCACTTGAAAGCGAGAATCAAGGGAGCCGTAGTTCGTGGACAAAACCCCATAGGTTCGCAAGAAGCCCGGCTTTGGCAGAATAAAACATCGTAGACCATTGGCAAGGTCTTGGCAATACAGAGTTTCTCCCGTGGGAGTCCTAGTTTCTTCCATCGTCTGCTCCTTCCTGGTCTTTACCTTTGCGCAGAATATAGGTGGTATCAAGCTCGATTCTTTGCATCGCCCGTACACAGTCAGCATATTGTACATTCCAGATAGCTTCTACCACTTGGTCAATTGTCCGCAGTTCCCCTTCTACAAGGCCAATCAAGTTGCGGTCAATGACTCCCGCTGGACTATCGTTAATGGTTGTCATGGCACTCGCGATGCCGCGCTTTGTTTGCTCTAGTTCTTCCCGACTAATCTGCCCGCTTCGCAGAGCCTCCACCTGTTCTTCAATAATCTGTAGTGCCTGCCCTTGCTGATCAGCACTAATTCCTGCGGTGATGGTCAAAAGGCCCTTGCTACCTTCAATGCTTGAGCCCACGGAATAAGCAAGGCTGGCCTTTTCTCGCACATTAAGAAACAGCTTCGAGTGGGCAAAACCGCCTAGAATTCCATTCCCCACAAGTAATGCATAATAGTCATCATCCAGATAGGTGCAATTCGTACGATAACCGAGCACCAAGACGGCCTGATTGAGGTCCATTTCTTCCTCGAAATGGCGGGCTTCGGTCACCTTTCTCTCTTGCGCCTTGGCTAACTGCAGCGAAGACGAGCGGGTCGGGATGAGAGAGGAGAGAAGCTGAGCTACCACCGTAAGATTAGGTCCCACGCAGAAGATATCGATGGGATGTTCCTGTAGCAGTTTCTGGAAATGCGTATAGACATCTTTGTTTTGCAGGTGCTTCAGGTCTTCTAAGTCTCCGTACTTGTAAATTCCAAAGGGTTCATCCGCACACATCAAAGCTACAAGACGCGTTATGGCATAGGACGCTTTTTCGTTGACAAGACCCTTGATGTCCTGTGCCAAGGTGAGTTTTTCCTGTTCAAAATAAGAGTCTAAGAAGCGATCGCCAGGTCCTCGGGGGTTGGTAAAGACCTCCCAGAACGCCCGCAAACCCCTCTCTAGAAGCCTTTCACCCTGAGGCAAGAGACTTGGATCCACCATTTGCAGATAGAACTCGAGAATCTGCCGCTCGCCGATCTTCAAAATGTCCGCTCCAAACTCCGCGGAGTAGAGGTCCTCTAGTTCTCGGGCAATGTGCAGTGTCGACGGAAACTGCTGCGACCCCCTACGCAAGAGGAGGGGTAAGAGCGCAGTACTCGTCGCATCTTGAGCTTTGAGATCCTGTTGAACAAAGACCTTGCAGGTTAACGACTTGAATTTACTCGTCTCACAAAGGTGTAGGCGTACACCCGGCGTGAGTTCACGCACGCTGAATTTCACACAAATTCCTCCTCGACCCACTTGGTTTCACTACCCGTATTCTCCCCAATTAAAGCCACATCATTAGGGCCGCTGCAATAGGACTGCTGGGTGCACAAAGAACAGTCATCTGTACTGGGAAAAGCTTCTACACCCACTTCTGATCCGCGAATAATGGCAGCACAAGTCTTAATCAACCACTGCTCCGTGTGGTCCGCGTCGAGCTGAAGGGTAGCGAGAGAGTAAAATTGATTGGGTATGAGGAAATAGGCCTGGGCACTTCGGACAGGAAGTCCAAATTCTCTTGCAGCAGCCCAGGCATACAGTCTGAGCTGCACATCGTAGCTCGCACCGACCTTTCCTACTTGCTCTGGTTTGATCCAGTTCGACTTGAAATCCACAACCTCGATCCTACCATTACCCACAAAAACCTGATCCACTAAACCGTTCACGAAGAAGTCCCCTGCAGGAGTGATGAAATCATACTCCTGGAAAACCTGCCAATCCTGGGGAGGCCCCCCAGGCCCCTCTGCGGTAGCACGTACGCGCCCAAAGAACTCACTGTTCAGGTATGGGACTACGATTTCCTCTAGTTCTGCCTTCTGCCTAGGACTCAACTCGACACCCTCCATGGTGGCAGCATAGTCTACAAGGCTGGATAGATCATCTGGACGCCGAATCTGTTCGACTACTCGATGCACAATATTCCCCCGTTCCGTTCCACTTAAGGAATAGGGAGTCTTGGCGGCCAGACGGGGCGACGCTTGTCTTTGCCGCTCTGGCATCCCGAGAATATAGCGGAGATAATAATAACGTGGACAGCGAGCGTAGTTCATTAAGGAAGTCACAGAAAAAGACACCTGGTGATATTGGGGCTGAAGCGCTGCGTAGCTGGGATAGCATGGTTCTAGAACCTCAGCGATACGAGGCTTCTCCTCGAGGGGAGGCAGTGTTCCCGGAACTTCATGATAAAGGCTCGCAGGTACTGAATCTAAAATCCGTTGCAGCCAAGCCCACCAACTCTCCTTATTAACCTTACCATCGCGAGCGCAGAAGTAAAACCTTTCTTCCGCTCTAGTCATGGCTACATAAAGCAAACGCTTCGCTTCGCTGATTTCGGCTTGTTTTTCTTGTTCCTGCAAGATGTCATAGCTTTTCATACCTTTATAGGCCAAGCCATAAGCAGGCTGATACAGAACCTTGTCTGTTTGACGCCGCACGACACCGGCATTGGTGTCTGGCAAGAAAACGACGGGGAACTCTAAACCCTTCGAACCATGAATTGTCCGCAGTACAACGACATCGGCGTGCTCGGCATCAAGTAGGGCTTCCCCTTCTTTTTGCCCGTCCTGAACCATAAGACGCAGAAACCTAGACTGTTCGGGAATTGTGTATACATCTCTGGCAAAGAGGTCCCAGCTCTTTGCCAGGAGTTTTTCGATATTCGCCACTTTTTGCGGGCCAAAGGGTAAACGCCAGGTGCGTGCCACATAATTTGTTCGCTCTAGCATGCTTGTAATTACCTCGGGAGCTGCGCGGTGCGTTGCTTGGGAGCGAAGATGTGCGTAGTCCTCCCTGGAGTTGCGGATTGCCGCTTGTTCCTGCTCCGTTAGTCTGTCCTCACGGCCTTGCCTAAGCCAGTACAAGCCTTCATCGGAAATCAAGTAAAAGGGAGAGCGCAACACCGCGAGTTGGGCTAGCTCATCGCCGGAATCTGCGAGCCAGCGCAAATAGTACAGCACATCCTGAATTTCCTGTTTCGAATAAAACCCCCGACCGCCCAAATTCACATAAGGGATCCCTGCTTCTTTCAACGCCCTCTCGTAGATATGCATTTTGGTCGTGGCACGAAATAAGATGGAGATCTCCTCGTACTTGTATTCGCCCCGATCTACCAGATCGCGGATTTTCAGAGCAATTTGCTCAGCCTCGGCGGCTCTGGCCTCATCGGACAACAACTCCTCTGCCGGGGTGCGCAGGATGCTCAAGCAGGGAACTCCTGCAGCATCTTTTGCCGCTGAACTCGCCTCAAAACCGATGGATTCGCCTTCTAAGAGTTGTGTGAAAAAGGCGTTCACAAAGTCAATCAACTCGGGACGGGAGCGGAAGTTCTCCTTGAGAAATACATTGATGCCGCCCGCAGCTATTTCTTCCTTGGTCTGCACAAAGACCCCCACATCGGCGCCGCGAAAACGATAGATGGATTGTTTGGGGTCACCGACCACAAACAGAGTGGCTCCCTCAGCCACTAAAGCGTCAACGATCCTCTTCTGCAAAGGATTGGTATCCTGGAACTCATCCACCATAAGATGCTTGAAGGGGTAATCCGCTCGAACGCCTGGATCACTGAGCAGTTCGCAGGTCAACAGTTCTAGATCACTATAATCCACAACGCCAAAGAGACTTTTTCTCTCAGCGTAGCGTTGGTGAACCTTTTGTAAGACTTCGCTTAAGTAGGCTACGATTGCCTGGCCTTGTTTTTCCCGAATTGCCTGTTCTGCTCCTTCAATCAGTTCTTTCAAATCCTGGGTTTGCTCCGCTAATTTACCGCGAATGCCCTTCACGAGCTTCACCAAGATTTCCAGGCCCTCGAGGCGAAGCTCATCATCGGGAAAGCTCAAGAGTTCCGCCAATCTTGGCCACTCGTCGCTTAATTCAGCCAGCACCTTCCTTTGAACCTCCGTTGTAGGCTGCAAAGATAATACCCTCTGCGTAGCGTGGTGAAGCCGTGAGAGGGGAAACTCCACCGTATTGTCCCCGCCTAGGGGCGAACTAAAATCGATATCGCCCTTGCTTAGTATCGTTTCGTATAGTTTAAGTACTAGGTCGGCAATTTCTCGAGGTGTTCCCAGAGCTTCGGGGGGATCTGTGTCACCTACTACCTCTTCAATTGTCTCAGCGAGCAACACCTTGGTTTCCCACTCTTCTCCCACTCGAAACCGCGGATCGATCTTGGCCTGGAGGGGATGCTCCTGGATGATCCGTTGGCAAAGGCTGTGAATCGTGGAGATCTGGGCCTGCTCCAAGCTCTCGATCAGATCGGGCCGCTTGTCACGGAGGCGATCCTTCATTTCTTGGGCCGCTTTCTTCGTAAACGTCACAGCGGCGATTTGGTCAACCTTGGTACCTGTGTCAAGAAGATGAAGATAGCGTTCCACTAGAACCCGGGTCTTGCCCGAACCAGCGCCTGCAGTGACAGCTAAGGGACAATCCACTGTCGTAATGGCTTTCGCTTGGCTTGGCGTTGGGTCAAAGGTCATGATAGTCCTACCTCCTTACGGCAGATACCTTGAAAAGCGCAGAAGCTACATGTTCTGGCACTTGCAGGTTCAATGGGAAACTGCCCCTGTAAGATACGCCAGGCATAGGCCTGCAAAATTGCGGAGAATTTTTGCTTCTGCTCAGCGAATCCTAGTTCAGCGAGGACGTTTTTTCCCCGCGTAATCCCCAGGGTTTTGGCGTAATCTTCATGGAAAATGCCCTTCCGGCTTCGATCCCCGATGACATAATAAGCAGCCCCGACATTTTGTCCCCTCGGTAACAGGTTTTGGGCAGCCAAAAGGTAGGCTGCAATTTGCACATCCTTACCCTCTACCATGCTGGCAATAGGAGGAGCGGACCCAGTTTTGTAATCATACAGAACATAATCCCCGTCGGTGTTTAAATCAATGCGGTCGATGCGTCCCCTGACCGAAATGGGTCCTAGAGAGGTGTCAATTACCAAACCTTGAAACCACTCTTCCAGATATTTCGGGCGAAACCCCTGCTGGGCCCGGCCTAGATCATTACGAATAAAGTTTCGCAGATCGCGAATCCGACTCGTGGAGGGTATGGTCCCGAGCTTGGCATATTCCTTCCTTAGTAGGCCTTCAATCATCGCCTGCCCCTCATCGAGAGACGGGAGAGGCCCTTCTAGATACTTCTCCCAAAAGAGTTGCAGCACATGGTGGACGAGGTTGCCGTGGTCTCTTGCATCAAGCTCTAGGGAGGCTTCTTCCTCAGGCACAAGGTTCAGCACATGGCCGCAGAAAAACTGAAAGGGGCAATTAGCATAGCGATTCAGTTGCGAGACAGAGAGCCCTTCAGCGAGAATTCGGCGTTGCAGTCCAGCCAAAATCCGTTCGTCCTCTAAGAGGCCTCTACCAAGAAAGAGGGAAGGGTGGTGGGTTGGTTCTGGCCTGAGCGTCTGGCTTGCCACTTCTGCCCCTGGTAGGATCGTTGCGGGGAGGTTTAGTTTTCCATCTCTGTCCACCTCAGGATAGAACAGGTTGACATGGGTTGCCCCATGAGACAGACGCTGGTAGAGCTCGCCTGTAGGCAGATGTGGCCTGGTCTTGGTCAACCAGTGGGCGCTCCTGCGCGGCGGGAATTGTCCTTCCACCAGACCTCCCACATACAGTTGCTCATAGGTGTAGGCTCCAAGCTGTTCAACACTCATGATCTGTACCCGTTCGGCAAAAACCCGCCGGGCCTGGATCTGATAACTATCTAGGAGGCACTCCAAGAGCCAAATGAACTGCTCTGGGCTAATGATCCAATCATACTCCTTAAGGCTCTGAGCTATGGTGTGCATACCATCCCAGGCCTTCACGAGCTCTGCCCAGTTCTCCAGACCGTCCTCTGGCAAGACCCAGCGTTCTGGCTCCAACTCGTCAAGTAAGCGTTCTATCCAAATGCCATAGGCTTGGAGGGGCTTGCTGTTCAGGTCCGCCGTGATCTCCGCTAGAGCGTCTAAAACAGCGTTCCATCCCCCTTGCCCTCCAAGATAGTCGCGCCAGGCCGGTAGACCTTTTAGGGGTGGTGCCAAACGAAGACTGCGATGATCTTCCGCTGTTAATCCAAAGGGGAATCCCCAACCGGGAGCAGTCAGGAGCTCGAAGTGGTGTTTATGCCAGCCCTGAAGCTCTGCTAGCAGGGTTGTGAGCAAAGTTTTCCCCAAGGGAGTATTGCGTAAGCTCACCTCTGGCGTTCTCCAGGGGATTTTCAACTCCGCAAAAATGGGAATCACAAGTGGCAGGTATTGCCCAGGGCTAGGGAAGGCGACTCCGAGTCTCTCCAAGGGCACTCCTGCCTCGATCTGCCGGCGTAACGCTTGGCCAATCATCTCCACTTCTCCTACGGGATCGCTGGCCTTCCTCACAACAAGAGAAGCAGCCGGCGCCTGAGGCTGGATCGTCTCTAGCGACCTCCCCTGGGCTAGTGTAGTCAAAAGTTCTTGTTCCAAGGGGCTCAGTTCCCCTAGACCCTGAAGTCTAATCGAGCTAATTTCAGGGAGCACCTCGCCTTTCTTGGCTAGGTCAAGGCTACGTTTGACTTGACCGGGAGCACTCAAAATTCCGTGTTCGGCCAGGATATGGTGGTAGCATTGGTGCAGTAACGCTAGTTCAGTCTGGCCCTCCTGCGGCATGGCAGCAAGAATATCCTCGCCTAAGTCGAGCTGGCGAAACAGCCATTTTAGCTCTTGCTTGAATCCTGGGTAATGGGCAATGGGGCCAAAGAACTGCAAGTCCCGAGCATGAGTATGGACACTCTGCCAAATGGCCACCTCTTCCAAGACTCTATCCTCCTTATAAGAAACAAGACCCTCTTTGAGGATCTGGGCAACCAACCCCGGCATAGTCGTAACCTGGGAGGGAGCACCTTCCTCGGAAAGACTACGCCTGAAGTTACGTACATAATAGTTGGGAACCACATACAAACAAGTCACAGCTTCGCCCCCCTAGAATAAGAGCTCTTCGATGATCTGCGCCACTCCATCCTGATCATGCCTTGGAGCAATCCGCTTAGCCGTGGCCTTAAGCTGGCTAGAACCGTTTTCCATGGCAATTCCCAGACCTGCCCAAGCGATCATTTCCAGATCATTGATATTATCTCCTATGGCCACAACATCCTCGGCTCCAAAGCCGAGACTCTCCACCACGGTTGCCAGGCCTGCGCCTTTATTGCAGTCTGCCGGGATCATCTCGATACCCCGCCAGATATTTCTCTCCGTGCCAAAAACCAGAGCATTGAGCATTCCACCATACTTGCTGTTCAGCTCTTCAGAGAACGAGTCGACCTCACCGGTCCGATCGATCACTGAAATGCGTACAGGAGGAGCAGCCAAAGTTACTCTCTCCACAAAATCCACCTGTTCACCAAGATAGTGGGTTAAGAGATCCTCAGGTTCCTGCCAGCTGCCTAAGGGCGCCAAGACTTGTTCCCCTCGGCTTTCCCCGGTGTAAACGATGTAATTGATCCCCCGACTGTCGAGCTTGTCCACGATCTCCCGAGCAAGATGCAGGTCGATGCCCCATTGGGATAAGGTCTTGCCAGAGCTTGGATCATAGAGTACCGCACCATTATGGACAACGACCGGTGCCTGTAGGCCCAGCTCCTTGACGAGGGGAAGTGTATTCGTTAGCCTGCGACCTGTGGCTAGGATTACTTCGACTCTCTGTTTGGCCCTTAGGACAGCGGACTTCGTACGGGGTGTGAGCTCAGACTTTCCGTTCAAGAGTGTTCCATCAATATCTAAAGCCAAAAGCTTGTACTTCATAGCATACACCTCTTCATCCTACAGCCAGATCGATACCTCGTCCCGATCCATCAGTTCAATGCATTCTCGCAGTTTGGTGTTGAGATGGGGATCATCGGTCGTTGCGTTCCGCACCTGCCTCAGCAAGTCAATACCTCTGCGAAAGGCGAAAACTAGATCTCCCTCGTCGATGGACGAAGCATCTAAGAGTGCCATGAAACTCTCTCCGTTGCTCCAGCGATAGGCCAAGGCCGACACATGATCGTTGAACTGTACAGTAGAAAAGCCGATCATACGCTGCTCCATTTTCGTTAGAGCGTGCCAGAGGCGAAAGACCGGAGTCAGGTCTAACTTGTGTTTGATCCGGTACTCGTTCTTTCGAGGCTCATAGCCTACCGCGACTAAGGCCGCATTGAGTTCCGCCGGGCTGTAGGAGTGGAATAAGCCTTCCATAAACATTTCGGTGATGAGTAGCTCATTTCCATGAATCTGGCCCGCCAGGAGGCCTGCCGTTGTAAGCTCATCGCCTTGGAGGTATCCGAGTGCCTCTAAGAGTGCCTTCTTGTCGGAAAATTCTTCGATATACTTCTTATGGGGATCGAGGGCTTCTTCTCGATACATCAGGTTCTCATAGGCAGAAACCTTCCGTCTGAACTTGCGATGTTCCTTACGCAACGATGCCCGATCACGCTCATTATGGTGCCGGTAGAAGGCACTATCGAGACGCTGGATGAGAGAACGGATATCTCCCTTGAGGGACTTCTTGGCACGTTTATTGTAGGCCGTGGGTAAACGGCGCTCTAGTTCGGTTTTCTTGCGAACAAGACGTTGGAGCCCACCTGGACCTCGCAGGTGCTGCTCGTAGGGAGCCAGCTCCTCGCCTAACATATCGAGTTGCACTAACACTCCCTCACGCTCAGCCGAAGCCTGGTAGGTGGCAAAGTTCTGCCCCAAAATGCGATGAATGTCTTGTTCATTATAGTTCTTCACCAAGTTCAGGATCGAATTGTAGGTCAGGGCGAACTGACTCTTTAAGGGCTCGACTTCAGCCTCTTTCATGCTCGGGAATTGGCTGATATCGAAGTAATTCATGTCCACAATAGTGAAGACAAAACCTTGCTCATCAATTCCTCGGCGCCCTGCCCTGCCCGCCATCTGAAAGTATTCACGATTCGAAATAGGTCGGAAGCTGACTCCATCCCATTTCGTGCTAGAATCAAAGCAAACGGTCTTACAAGGAAAGTTGAGGCCCACCGCAAAGGTCTCGGTACAATAAAGTACGGAAATCAGCCGGTGTGTAAAGAGCTCCTCCACAATGTCCTTTAAGATAGGCAACATACCCGCATGATGGTAAGCAATACCCTTCAACAAGAGTCTCCTGAGGTGGGGCCAGCGCCCGCTTTCGATATTGGGATAGCGCTCTAGAACATCATCCATAATGGCCTGAACCTGCGCTTTTTGAGCTTTATCCAAGAAATCCTGTTCTTCGCCTAGGGCGAGTGCATTGCTTTCACACTTACGGCGACTGAAGGTAAAGAAAAGACAGGGTAGATACTTATCCTTAATGGCAGTCACCAAATCCAAGTGGGTGGTCGTAGGTACATCGGGACGTCCGTTAAGACTATCGCCCACAAGTTTACGATGCTTTTTTTGCACGGCATTCATCGTAGTAAAGCCCATAGAACGCTCATAAAGAGCATGCTTGAGGGGAACAACACGTTCAAAATGGGTAACCACTTCGACGTCTGACTCCTGCACCTCTTCAATCCAGCTCGCCAGTTCATCTACATTAGGAATGGTAGCACTCAAACCTAAGAAACGCATGGAGGGGGGCATGAAGATCAAACTTTCTTCCCAGACACTTCCCCGCTCTGGATCGTCAATATAGTGAATTTCGTCAAAGATCACATAGCGAACATCCCTCACACGCTCCGGGTCTTCTTGTAGCATGTTGCGGAATATCTCCGTGGTCATAATTAAGATCGGCGCATCGGGGTTAACAACCACGTCACCGGTTAAAATGCCCATCGCGTCGGGGCCCACCAAGGCCTTAAACTCTCTATATTTCTGGTTACTCAACGCTTTGATCGGAGCCGTATAAACAACCCGCCCGCCGGAGCGAAAGATGGTCTCAATGATATAGTCGGCGATCAGAGTTTTTCCTACTCCAGTGGGAGCTGCCACCAACACCGACTTGTTTTGATCAATGAAATCCACCGCTTGGGCTTGAAAGGGATCTAGGGTGAAACCACGATACATTCGAGTAGTTGCTTCTGTAGTCAAGGGTTGCCTCCTTCTTTGTGCAGCGGTCTTGTCATGCGATATGAGATTAGTTCGCCTGTGAAGCTAGATAACCTTTTCTTTATGTTTTCCCCATCGCCTGAGAAAAAGACGGGGTTACCCCAAAAAAAGCAACTCCCGTGTCTTGTGACTATGCATTTCTTCCTGCACTGCCCGGCACAACTATGGTACAATATGGGTGAAAACAAGAGGACTTTGAAACCGAGGTGTGCCTATGGGAAGGCTAGTTCAGCCGGACTCTGCAGTCGTCAACGAAATCGCTCAAAGCTATGATCTCAGACTGCTGATCTACTTTGGAAGCTATCAAACCGAGTTCTATGGTCCAGACAGCGATATTGACATCGCTTACTTGGCAGGCCACCCCTTAACCACCCAGGAAAGGATGGGACTGCACAAAGACCTGATGCTTGCTCACCGGAAGAGTGAGGTTGATTTGGTCGATTTGCAGACTGCAGATCCAATCCTACGCTACGAAATAGCCAGGGAAGGCAGGATACTCTTTGAGGTAGAAAAGGGGCTCTTTGATCGCTACGCCCTTTTTTACGTAAAACGAATCTACGAACTGCGACCTATAATCAAAGATCGTATGCGCATACTCATGAAAGAAATAAAGGAGCTGAGCATTGATGGGTGATATTATGGTGATCTGCAATAGGCTTCGGGTTTTACTTGACTATTACAAGGAGTTTCAGGAATCAGCTCAGGGATTAACATTGGAGACGTACAAGTCCCATCGCGGCCAGCGCAGAATCATGGAACGCCTCACTCAGCTCATCGTGGAGTGCAGTACGGACGTCAATAATATGATCCTCAAGTATCTCCACAAGGCACCTGCGACAGACTACTTCAACTCCTTTCTTGATCTTGCCGACAGCGGCGTAATCGATCTGGATTTTGCCCTGACGATAGCCCCCTCCACTGGACTGAGGAACATTCTGGTGCACGAATACGCAAAGATCGACGATACAATCGTCTACCACTCCATCAAGAGCACCCTAGAACAATATGGACGTTATCTTCGGGATATCGCCACATACCTCAATTGCGAAATGGAATAGCACCTACCCCATGCGGAATACTAACTCTGGGAGGTACGTCGACATGGTCAAGCAGAAAGGAAACACCAAGGTGATTGCATCGCAATCACCATTTGGCTTTAACTTTGACAACTCATACGCCCGCCTACCTGAGTCTTTGTTCTCGCTTCTAGATCCAACTCCCGTCCCCGCACCGCAAGAGGTTCTGATTAATGATGAGCTCGCCGAGTTTCTCGGTCTCTCTACCCAGGCGCTTCGAAGCGAGACGGGTGTAGCTATCCTAGCTGGCAGCGAAAAGCCCCCAGGCGGATTGCCCCTTGCTCAAGCCTATGCAGGACATCAATTTGGTCATTTCACTATGCTAGGTGATGGCAGAGCTATCCTCCTTGGCGAGCACATCACGCCTTCGGGCCAGCGCTATGACCTACAGCTCAAAGGTTCAGGCCGCACACCCTACTCTAGGGGTGGCGATGGAAAAGCCACTCTAGGCCCCATGCTCAGAGAGTACATTATTAGCGAAGCCATGCACGGCCTAAGAGTCCCAACCACGAGGAGTCTGGCCGTTGTGACAACAGGGGACAGGGTCCACCGTGAGAGCCTCTTGCCAGGTGCTGTATTAACGAGAGTTGCAGCAAGTCACTTGCGGGTGGGCACCTTCCAGTTCGCCGCGGGTCGCGGCCATGCTAAGGAGCTCAAGACCTTGGCTGACTACGCCATAGAGCGCCACTATCCTGAGGCAAGCAGGAAGTCCAACAAGTACCTGGCCCTGTTTAAGGCAGTCACTGGCGCCCAAGCGTCACTGATCGCCCAGTGGATGCTCGTAGGTTTTATCCATGGGGTGATGAATACAGATAACATGACAATTAGCGGCGAGACCATCGACTATGGTCCCTGCGCCTTTATGGATACCTTTGATCCCACCATTGTCTTTAGTTCTATCGATCTCCATGGGCGCTACGCCTATGCTAATCAACCGAAGATCGCCATGTGGAACCTGGCCCGTTTGGCTGAAACACTACTTCCGCTCTTTGATGATGATCAAGAAAAGGCAAGAACCATGGTAGAAGACGAACTGAAAAACTTCTCCGCTGCGTACGATAGGCATTTCCTCCAGGGTATGCGCAGCAAGCTTGGACTGACTGACGCAGAAGACGAGGATCAGGCGCTTGTGCGTGATCTTCTGCAGCTGATGGCCGAACACAAGGCCGATTATACCAATACATTCTTGGATCTGACCTTCCTGAGATTTGACCAGAGCGATCTCTGCCGCTCAGAAGGGTTCGAAACGTGGAAGATACGTTGGGAAAAACGCCTTGCCACAGACTCAGGCGGATCGGAGCAAGCGCAAGAGCTCATGATGGTGAGCAACCCTGCTGTGATTCCCCGTAACCATCGGGTGGAAGAAGCACTGAGGCCGGCGGTGCAAGAAGGTAACTATGGTCCGCTCAAGAGACTCCTGCAGATCCTTAAAGACCCCTTCGCCCATAGTCCCGAACAAGCAGAGTTCGCTGCACCTCCCGACCCGCATGCCCTGCCCTATCGCACTTTTTGCGGAACATAGCTGACACGCTCGCAAAGTCAGTCCTGCGAGCGTGATTATGCGTAGACATGGCTAAACATAAGGTGTATACTAAGGATTGCGAAGTTATCGTTAAGGAGGTGTCGAAATGAAAGATAAAGTTCAAGCGGTTTTGGATAAAATTCGCCCATCCCTTCAGGCCGACGGCGGTGATGTAGAACTCGTTGGGGTTAGCGAAGATAACGTAGTCACCGTCAAGCTAACCGGTGCCTGTGTAGGATGCCCCATGTCACAACTGACCCTAAAGGGTGGCATTGAACGAATCCTCAAACAGCAAATTCCAGAGGTTGCGTCTGTAGAAGCAGCCCAGTAAAGAAACATCCGAGATGAATGCTCTGCCTTCATCCAGAGGAGCCTCGATGCTCCTCTTTTTGCTATGTCATCTGAGAGGAGCGATACCTTGAACTCCAGAGAAATAACGCAGGCGATACGCGAGGCTGGTTTCGATGCCTTTGCCATCATGCCTGCTAAACCAGTTGAAGCTGTGCTCCCTATTCTGAGGGAAGCCCAAGAAGAAGGTCGCTACCCCGACTTTGTGGACCCGGATATTACGAAGCGCATTGATGCCAAGAACCTGCAAGAGAGTGCTCAGAGCATTATTTCCGTAGCCCTATCCTATTACACCGGTGACCCAGGTCCTGCACCGGCCCTGCATGGAACAATCTCACGCTCGGCCTGGGGTCTTGACTACCACCGCGTCTTAGCCGATCGTATGGATCAGGTCATCTCCTACCTCCAAGAACACTTGGGTGCGAAGGAGTGTACCAAGGCGGTTGACACTAGTTTCCTCATTGACCGCGCCCTAGCCATCGAAGCTGGCCTCGGTTATCCTGGAGCGAACTGTGCAGTTTATGTACCCCCCTTTGGTTCGTGGGTCGTCTTAGGGGAAATCTTGGTGGATGTGACCCTTCCTCCCAGCAAGGACAAGGAGCAGAACAATTGGTCCTGCCCCACAGGTTGCGATCTGTGCATACGGGCCTGCCCCACCGGTGCACTCTTTGCTCCAGGAAAGATTCGACCCCAGCGTTGCATCTCGTACCTCACCCAAATGTCTGGCTCCATTCCTCTGGAGTTTAGAGAAAAAATCGGTAGCAAGTTGTGGGGCTGCGATATCTGCCAGCAGGCTTGTCCCATCAATCAAGAGGTACGCCCGAGCACTCGAGCAGAATTCCAACCCATGGTGGGCCCACATATCGACCTCGTACACCTCCTGAACCTGACAAAGAAAGAGTTTGAAGCGATCTTCGGTCTGACCAGCATAGCCTGGCGAGGCAAGAATGTGCTCTCGCGCAATGCCTGCATCATCCTTGGCAACCAGCGTCACACTGAGGCTTTGCCTATGCTAGAAAAAACAGCCCTGGAGCATCAAAGTACGATTGTACGGGATGCCGCATCCTGGGCTGTGGGAAAAATCAAATCCAGTTAAACCTTTTCCTTGGCGCTTTCCAGAGCTTTCTTAAGCCTATCACCATAGGGGCCATTGGCGTGCTGGGCAGAGTTTAGCGCTTTCTCCAGGTATGTTACAGCCTCTTCGCCGCCATAACGTCCAATGGAAATGGCTATCTGAGCCCTCTCCTCACTCTCTTCGGGATAATGCTCGAAGATCTCCGTGAGCAGACTCCACCTCCGTTTCGTGGGAGGACCATGGGATAAGAAAACAGCCAGGTAGGGCAATAACGTAGAATCTCGATTTGTCCGAGCAAACCTCCGCATAGCTGGAAGCGCCTTCCCATCAAAGGACTTGAGCAGACTCCAGCACTCATAGTAGAGGGGATCGTCCGAATCTAGTTCAGCAAGGATCTTCAACACGGTATCGCTGACCTCAGTGATTGCCCAGCGATTGCAGTACACAAACAATCGCATCAAGAAGGACTGGTGGAAGTCCTCGTTCACAAGGCGAAGGTCTAGGATCTTCAGAAGCAGGTCAATAACCCCCTGGTCAGGCTGGACATCAATATACTCAAAACTGGAGAAAAGGCTTTCGAAAAAGTGGTCGTACCTATCTTTCTCGAATACAGTGTTGAGATCGGTGTACCCCGAGCCACCCTGGCGGAAATTGCGGAACACGCTGAGATCTGAGACTACATTGCCCTTCACTTTCTTCCGTTTCTGCCTCTCTGTGGCAATATCCTCTAAGGGATAATTGTAGTAAGGGGTAACCCGGAGATTGCTCATCAACGTCTGCAAACCCTGCAGCACCACTTGTATGCGGGGATGGCTGACTCTTAGCCAAACGGATCGTAGGTTAGCGCCTCGGAGCATCTTGACCCCTGCCCGGCCTAACATTCGATTTAGATCCTCGTCTAGATCGCCGCTACCCTGCTGCAAGAGGATGTGAGCTCGGTGTATGATTGTGTCGAGGTCCTCCTCAGATGATTCTATTCCACTGCAGTAGGATTGCATCATCTGCGTGTAGGCAGGCAAACGCAGAAGGGTTCGAAAACCGGTTCCCTGCACAAAGTGATCTACAACATACTGAATATCCAGGGGAAACTGATACTTGTCAAGCTCTGTCGCCAACGCATCTAGCGAGCGTTCCACCTCGACATGGGCCTTGTGCAGTTCACGCTTACCTTTTAGAGCCGCCGTCAGCATCGCTGCAACCGTGAGCAGTTCCAACGAAGCGGTGTAAGCCGCCAACATTAGCTCTCGCTCATAGAAGAACATACTCTCCTTAATCTCCAGGCAGGAAGAAACAAAGCCATCAACTGTGGTAATTTCCTTAATCTCTTCGATTAGTTCGTTATAGTCTCTCAGCAATACGCATCCCTACCTTTGTGCTTCAATCGCGGCACGGGCTAACGCGTCGCACCGATCATTCAATGGATTGCTACTGTGGCCCTTAACCTTGATCCACTCAATCTGGTGGATCCGGGCGTGAGCCATGAGTTGCCGCCATAGATCCTCGTTACGAACCGGCTCCTTCTTGGCATTAAGCCAACCGTTTTTTTGCCAGTTTAGAATCCATCCCTGCGTGAAAGCGTTTATTAAATAGGCACTGTCGGAGCATAACCGTACTTGACACGGCTTCTTTAGGCTGTCCAATCCCCGGATTGCCGCGCACAATTCCATCCGTTGGTTGGTGGTATCTGCTTCAAATCCGGAAAGTTCTTTCTCATGCTTTCCATAGATCAAGACCGCCCCCCAACCGCCTGGCCCAGGGTTACCGCTACAAGCCCCATCGGTATACAGTGTCACTTGTGGTTTTAGATCCGCCACCCTTTTTTAACCTCCATCCAGCCTGCTCTGTTGGCAGAGCTTCGATAAAGTGCTACAATGTTAATAATACCATACTATACGATTTTTTGTGTTTGGGGAGAGAAGAATGAAGGAAAATCCCGAGAAAATTACAAAAGGTGCAGAGCATCTTGGAGAAAGCTGCATTATGTGCCAACATACCATTGCTATCGAGGATGAGGTGGTGGTTTGTCCTCGTTGTCGTAGCGTGCATCATGTAGAATGCTGGAAAGATAAGGGCGGCTGCGGCAGGACCGGTTGCCCCCAAGTAGCCCAAGCGATACTAGGTGAGCGCCGCGCCGGCGATGGACCTCCACCTCCAGTTTCCAAGAAGGTTGTTTTTGGCGTTGTTTTTGCTGTGCTTGCCACAATTCTCCTGGTTATATTCTGGCCTAAACCACCAGATCCCGCCATGGGTCGTACCAAGGTCGTCTTCATGGGTGAAGCCTACTATGAGTTGTCGGCAAGTATGGCAGAGCTCCAAGCCGACTACAACGCAAGGAGCGAGGAAATCTATATTGACCTCCAAATGCTCCCGGCTGGAGGCCTAGATACCAAGTTAGTCGTACTCATTGCGGCTAATGAAGCACCGGACGTGATTACCGTCGATGAGGAGCGTTTTGCCTACTTTCTTGAACAGGGCGTTCTCTTGCCCTTAGGTGAAGATGAATCTGGCGTGGTCATGTATGGAATGCAACACCCTGCTCAGCTCCGTCAGGTGGTGGTATGGGGTGCTACCGAGAATCCTGACGCAGCCCTAGAAGTATTGCACTATTTCATCAATAACATTCCTCCTGTCGATCTAGACTTACTTAAAGAGTTGGAGAGACAACGTGAACCGCTTTGGATCGGAGGATAGGACGCAGAAGAAGCCTTGTTATGATAACAAGGCTTCTTCATTTTGATGCATTAGAACTGAACTTGCGGAACGTCTATGGCACTAGGTGCCGCTTCAAAGAAGGACTTGGATTGCCTACCCATGAAGTTCGCTAAGATATTGGTGGGGAACTGACGAATCGTTGTGTTCCAGGATTGGACCGATTCATTGAAACGCATCCGCTCTGTGGCAATGCGGTTCTCGGTGCCCGCCAACTCATCCTGAAGACGAATAAAACTTGTGTCTGCCTTGAGTTCGGGATACGCCTCGCTGATGGCAAGTAGTCTTCCTAGAGCCGAATCTAAGCCTTGGTTAGCCTGCATCTGCGCTTCTGGAGTTGTAGCTCCCAAAAGCCGCGACCTGGCATCGGCAACATCAGCAAAAACTTGTTGTTCATGACTGGCATACCCTCTGACCGTATTCACTAAGTTCGGAATCAAGTCTGCCCGCCTTTGCAGCTGGTTTTCGACCTGGGCCCAACGGCCATCAACAGTTTCTTCGAGTGCGATAAGCTGGTTGTAACGTCCAATTACGCTTGATCCCAACACGACTGCGAGTACTACAATTACGATTAAGACTATAGCTCCTTTTTTCATTCCTTCACTCTCCTTGTTGATTAAAATCGTCTTCCTGCTCCGCCACCACCGCTGCGTCCTCCGCCAAAACCACCGGAAGGCCTCGAACCACCGCCAAAGCCGCCACCTCGGGGCATGCGTGGTATGATGACAGGCCCACGTGAACCACCTCCACCGCCCAAGCCGCCACTTCCACCAGGCGGATAGCGTCTCCCGCGGCGCATGAGCATAAGAAGCAAGACAAAGATCACAAAAGAAATAAACCAACCGTTATCTCGGTCTTGTTCTTCCGCTATCTCAAATTCCTCACCAGCCAGAATGTTAGCATAGGCAACAGCCATAGCTGCAAGACCAGCACCATAGGCTTGTTTTTTAAAGTGAGGAAGTCCCTCTTGATCAATCACGGCACCGACGAGTCCATCGGGCAGGACGCCCTCTAAACCATAGCCAGGCTCTACTTCGATGGCCCCTTCAGAAACAGCAAGTAGCATCACAAGACCGCTATCGTCTGCTCCACCTACGCCCCATTCGTTAAAAAGGGCAGTGGTGTACTCCTTAGGATCCAGCGGTGCAGTTGTCGCTACCGTCACCACAGCTAGGCCAATGCCCTGTTCAGTCCAGAGCTTCTCGCCGAGGAGATGCATTTCGGCACGGTATTTTTGATCGATGACATTGGCAAAATCATTGACGAAACCCTGTTTGGCTGGGAGAGCGGCAACGGCTAGGCTGCTGAAGACAAGGACCAAGCAGAGAATTACACTGGTTCGAAGGACTCTACGTTTATAGTTCATACTCGATTCTCCCCTTCTTAGCGCAGCGATTCGCCATGGCGCCCCAAACGTTCCCCAAGACGGTAGTAATTCCCGAAACTATAGATCATGGGATCCGCTGCCGGCAGGTCAAGTCGACCATTTACAGCATACTCTTCGCTATAATGGACCCAGACAACTTCTCCCAAGAAGAGCTCGTGGCTCCCCAGGGGAATCACTTGCGTAACGCGGCACTCAAGATTGACAGGGCACTCTGCAATAAGAGGAGCCCTGATGAGATTGCCAGGCAGGGCCGTAAACCCGCATTTTTCGAACTTATCATGGTCTCGCCCGCTCACTGTACCACAAATGTCAACCTGCTCCATTTGACTGGCCATGGGCATGTTGACGACAAATCCATCAGATTCTTTGATTATTCCATAGGAGTGGCGCTCGGGGCGAATTCCTAAGCTGATGATCACTGGATCCGAACAGGCCACGCCTGCCCAGGCCAAGGTAATAATGTTCGGTGGTCCCATACTTTGACAGCTCACCAAGACAGGTGGCACCGGATAGAGCCAGGTTCCTGGTTGACGGGCGATTTTCATACTATGCTCACTCTCCATTCTGGCGATTTGCTCTGCAAATCACCAAGTTAAGCGGTGAAAGACTTCGTCCCCCTCTGTCCAGACAAAATCATTGGCCGTATACTCCTGAATGACCTGACGCAACGGCTCATGTTCATGGGGGAAAACCAAGATATGAAAGATGACATGGGCCGAGTATTCGATATCCGCTAGGTTGACCCCTTGCGTAAGTAGTTCATTTTCGATCTTGCCAGCGTGAACATAATCAACGGTGATGGCAACTTCCCGAGCCGGCACCATGCGGACAATGCCCGCCGTCTGCAGGGCCTCCCGCGCCGCGCCACCATAGGCGCGAATCAAGCCACCTCGTCCTAACAGGGTTCCGCCAAAGTAACGAGTGACCACCAGGACGCAGTTAACGACTTGCTGATTCTTCAGGGCTTCCAGCACGGGAAGGCCTGCGGTGCCACTAGGTTCGTTATCATCACTATACTTCTGAATCTCTTGATTCATACCAAGGATATAGGCAGGGACATTGTGGGTGGCATTCCAGTGTTCCTTGCGAACCGCAGCGATAAATGCTTCTGCTTCGTCCTGGCTCTCCACCGCTCTAGTGCGAGCGATGAACTTGGACTTTTTCACAATGAGCGTGATCTCCGCTTCCCTTGCTACTGTCCTATACTCAACAAGCATTCTACCACCTCAAGATACTGTTCAACATCTTTTTGCATCTTCCTCCCAGTTCTGCTATTCTAATCTAGTGAGGAGGTTTTGCATGGACATTATCAGACAACTCGCCAAGGAGTTGAATATTAGGCAGGGACAGGTGGAACAAACTGCCGCGCTCTTGGATGACGGAAACACGATTCCTTTTATCGCCCGCTACCGCAAAGAGGCCACAGGTGAACTCGACGAGACCGTAATTAGGGATTTGTCGGAGCGCTTGACCTACTTGCGCAGTCTAGAGGAACGCAAGGCGGAAGTTACTAGGCTGATTGAGGCCCAAGAAAAGCTCACGCCCGACCTTGTTGCCTCCATTCAAGAGGCCACAAGCTTGCAGGAACTCGATGATCTCTACCGGCCTTTCAGGCCGAAACGTAGAACCAGGGCCTCCATGGCAAAAGAAAAAGGACTCGAACCTTTGGCCCTGAAGCTCCTTGAACAAGGGTCGGAGAGTCCCGCAGTCTTGGCGGCAGCATACTTGAGTGAAGAAGTCATAACTGGCGAGGATGCCCTCCAAGGAGCCTGCGATATACTAGCAGAGCGATTTACGGACGATCCAGCCCAACGAGCTATGGTTCGCAAGTTCACCTTTGATACTGGCCTATTGATCAGCGAAAGGACTACAGGCGACGACTCGGCCGATGCCGGAGAGTTTCAAATGTACTTCGATTACTTCGAGGATGTGGCTAAGATTCCGCCCCACCGCATCTTGGCCATTAACCGAGGCGAACGCTTGAATGCTCTGAAAGTGAAAATAGAGGTGGACGCAGAGAAGGTTTATGCCATGCAAGCTAAGGCCGTGATCAACGAACCGAACTCTCCTGCCGCTCCATTCCTGCGCCAAGCGATTGAAGACGGATACGCTCGTCTCTTAGCTCCAAGCCTCGAACGGGATATAAGAAATGCATTAACGGAGAAGGCGGAAGCCCACGCCATTCAGATTTTTGCCAAGAACCTCGGGGATCTTCTGATGCAAAGCCCAGTTCGTGGGCATCGGGTTCTCGGTGTTGATCCCGCTTTTCGAACAGGCTGTAAAATCGTTGCCATAGGTGAGTTTGGCGATCTCTTAGAATACACGACAATCTACCCCCATGAGCCACAAAAGCGCTGGGATCAAGCATTGGACACACTTAAAGCCTTAGTTGACAAGCATCAGCTCTCCCTCGTCACCATCGGGAACGGCACAGCCAGTCGAGAATCGGAGCAGCTTGTGGCCGATCTGATCAAGAAGCACTGTCCCAAGCTTCAGTACCTCGTCATCAACGAAGCTGGTGCCTCTGTCTACTCCGCCTCAAAACTGGCGAAGGAAGAGTTCCCAGACTTGGATGTGTCCATTCGCGGTGCGGTCTCCATTGCTCGCCGAGTCCAAGATCCCTTAGCGGAGCTCGTGAAAATTGACCCAAAATCCATTGGGGTTGGACAATACCAGCATGATGTGAATCAAAAGGACCTTACCACAACCTTAGGGCAAGTGGTAGAAAGCTGCGTCAACCATGTTGGTGTCGAGCTAAACACAGCATCTAGCGCCCTTTTGAAACACGTCTCTGGTCTATCGGCAAGAGTGGCTGAAAACATCGTAGACTACCGCACAGACAACGGAATCTTTCAGCAACGTTCAGAACTAAAGAAAGTGAAAGGACTGGGACCGAAGGCGTTTGAACAGGCCGCGGGTTTCTTACGTATAGCAGACGGAGCTCGGCCCTTAGACAATACTGCAGTTCATCCCGAGTCCTACTCCTTAGCGTTGCAGATTCTGGGGCAGATTGGCTATAGTGAACAGGATCTGCAAGTCCGAGAGACGTTAAGCGAGATTCGGGACAAATTAAAGTCCCTCAATCCCAAACAAGTAGCGGCAAACCTCGAGGCCGGCGAACCGACAGTACGCGATATTATAGGTTCCTTAAGCCAGCCCGGCCGGGATCCGAGAGATGAACTTCCCGCTCCTTTGTTTCGAGCGGATGTTCTGAGCATGGAAGATTTGCAGCCTGGAATGGTGCTACAGGGAACGGTGCAAAATGTCGTGGATTTTGGAGCCTTTGTGGATATTGGTGTTAAGAAAGCTGGCTTAGTTCACATTTCACAGCTCAGTGATAACTATGTCAGACACCCTACCGATTGCGTACAGGTTGGCGATGTTGTCTCGGTTCGCATTCTCGGGGTCGAACCTAAGCTGGGGAGAATTAGCCTATCCATGAAAACAGAGCGTTGAGACAGAGGGGCCGCAGCAAGCGAACGTACAAAAGTTCACTTGCAGCAGCCCCATTTCTTTATCTTTAACTATGCCGCTTCTTACCGTTAAGATTCGACGCGTTTCGTCGTCAACCACTCGTGGATTGCCAAAGCGGATCGTTTTCCTGCACCCATAGCACTGATCACCGTTGAGGCGCCCGTGGCAATATCGCCGCCGGCCCAGACCCCTGGAATACTGGTAGCTCCCGCTTCATCAAAGGTGGCAATATTTCCCCACTTGTTGAGTTCTAGCCCATCAACCCTCGTGGTCAGCATGGGGTTAGCCCCTTGTCCAACCGCGATGATGACGGTGTCAACCTCCAGGGTGAAGTTGGAATTTGGTATCTCCACCGGTCTCCTGCGACCACTACTATCCGGTTCGCCGAGTTCCATCTTGACGCACTCCATGCCTTGCACCCGGAAGCGCTCATCTCCGAGAATACGAGCAGGATTCGTGAGTAAACGGAACTGGATCCCTTCCTCTTCCGCGTTTTCAATTTCCTCGTGGCGGGCTGGCATCTCCTCGCGGCTTCGGCGGTAGACGATATAAACGTCCTCGGCACCAAGCCTGAGTGAGACTCGAGCCGCGTCCATGGCCACATTACCAGCGCCGACCACAGCGACGCGCTTACCGACCTTGATCGGTGTATCATATTCGGGGAAGAGATAAGCCTTCATCAGATTCGCCCGAGTCAAAAACTCATTAGCACTATAAACCCCATTGAGGTTTTCTCCGGGAATGTTTAGGAAGTTCGGCAAACCTGCCCCCGTACCAATAAAGGCGGCCGCATACTTGCCCGAACGTAGCATTTCATTGAAGTCCATGGTCAGCCCGACGGCAATATTGGTGGTTATATTGACTCCTAAGGATTTCACATACTCTACTTCTTCATCTACAATGGATTTTGGCAAGCGGAATTCGGGAATCCCGTAACGCAAGACTCCCCCGGTATCATGGAGGGCTTCGAAGATATCCACCTCATAGCCATAGCCCGCTAAATCTGCGCCGCAGGTCAGTCCCGCAGGTCCAGCGCCAATCACGGCGATGCGCTCGTCATATTTCTTCTCAGGCTTGACCGAACTACGCTCGGCCTCCCGCGATTTTTTGGCCGCGCTGGCCTGATCGGCCACGAAACGTTCCAACATTCCAATGGCAATAGGTTGTCCTCTCTTGGCGAAGACGCAGACCTCTTCACACTGGGTTTCCTGGGGGCACACCCTACCGCAGATCGCTGGCAGACTGTTCTTTTCTTTGATCTTGGCATCTGCAGCTTCAAACTCGCCTTGGACCACCAACTGAATGAATTCAGGTATCGGAACCTGTACCGGACAGCCGCTGACACATGGCTTGTGCTTACAGTTCAGACAACGCTCTGCCTCGGCCATAGCCTGTTTGGGATCCAGCCCCAAAGCAACCTCCAGAAAATCAGCACCCCGTTCCTGCGGATCGCGCCTAGGCATCTCAACTCTTGTCTTTTGTGCTTTTGTCATTTATCCTCTTTCCTCCCCAGTACTCTGGCATACATGGGCATGCTCTTCCTCGTCTCGGTAGTATCCTTGCCTAACCACGAGTTCGTCAAAGTTCACCGCATGTCCATCAAAATCAGGACCGTCGACACAAGCAAACTTGGTCTGGCCATTGATGGAAACTCGGCAACCGCCACACATTCCGGTGCCATCAATCATAATAGAATTAAGGCTTACGAGCGTGGGCAAATTGAACTCCCTTGTGACATTACTGGCCGCTTGCATCATACGGGCAGGCCCAATGGCTATGGCCAGATCATATTTCTCGCCGCTTTCGAGACGCTCCCGCAAGGGAGCTGTTACCAAGCCCTTAAGCCCAGAGCTGCCGTCGTCTGTGACTAAGATAATCTCGTCACTCAGGCTTTTCACTTCGTCTCTTAGGATCAACAGGTCCTTATTGCGAGCACCGAGAATGGAAACAATCTCAGCACCTTTTTGGCGATAGGCACGAAGCAATGGCAACGTCGGCGCCACACCGATTCCTCCCATGACAGCGATGACGCGTTGTGCATCGCCAATCTCTGTCGCGGATCCTAAAGGACCAAGTACGTCCTTCACCAGCCCGCCTACGGGGATGCTCACTAAGTCCTTCGTGCTTTTACCCACTGCTTGAATAATTAATGTAAGAGTGCCGCGCTCTGCATCGTTACCAGCGATGGTCAAGGGGATCCTTTCACCAACATCCGACACTCGCACCATGACGAAA
>CAZAJB010000006.1:42665-65132 GCA_964485345.1 uncultured Clostridiaceae bacterium | reverse complement strand
TATTCATTTTCTAGAAAGAATGCCACGGAAGAACTAGCATATCTAGGAACTCCGTGGTATACTTATGGTGCAAAAATGACCGGGTGGTCACATTGGGGGGAGCAGAGATGCCGCAACAGACTTTTTTTAACCTGGATCCAGAAAAACGCCAGGCAGTCGTGGATACAGCAGTGGAGGAGTTTGCCCAGTTCGCATTCGAACAGGCTTCGTTGAGCAAAATCGTAGAAAAGTGCGGCATCGCCAAGGGCAGTATGTACCAGTACTTCACTGATAAGCTCGATTTGTACCTCTATATTGTTGATCTAGCCTACGAAAAGAAACGCAGTTATGTCGGTCGGGCATTCGACCAGGCAGTTGTCGAAGACGATATTTTTGCGGTGCTCGAGGAGTACTACCTGCAGTCCTACCGATTTGCTCGTGAGCATCCACTGCTGCACCAGGTTGCCAATAAATTCTGGGATAGCAGGGCAGAAGTCTTAAGGTCCGAACTCGAAGAAGGACGTCTCACCCGGGCTCACGATTTTTCCCAGTTCCTGGCGGATGCCATGGATCGTGGCGACGTGAACGCGAACCTCGATCCAGAAGCAGTCTTCTTTGTCTACCATGCCGTTGGCAAGGATCTGATTGATTTTTTCGATCAGGGACGTAATGGGCAGTTCTTAAAGCGAGTTCTTGATGTCTTGCGCTTTGGGTTGACGACGCGGAAGGAGGAAGTATGATGTACAAAGGAATTCGTTTGTCAGTAGTAGTAGCTGTCATGCTTGTTTTAACCATGGGCAGCAGTGTATTTGGTCAGGTGCTCAATATTGCCATTCCCCAAGACCCTGATAGTTTTGATCCTGTCAAGGCAGTGGCAGCAGCCACGGGCGAAGTAGCCTTTAATATCTACGAAGGCCTTGTTAAAGCTACGCCTGAGGGAGAGGTAGAAGGCGCCCTAGCTACCCATTGGACCACAGACGAAACGGGTACAGTCTACACCTTCTATTTGAGAGATGCCTTCTTTCATGACGGCACGCAGGTAAGTGCAGAGGATGTAGTTTTTGCCCTGAACCGAGCACGTGACCCTGAAATCGCAGTGCGCGCCGGAGAGCTGGGCATGATTGACGATGTGAAGGCAGTCGAACAGGGGGTAGAAATTCGCCTCACTGAACCGAATGGCGCCTTTATCTACAGCTTAAGTGAGGTGTATGCCTCCGTTTATCCGGCCCACGCAAGTGAGCTATCTCGCAATCCTGTAGGCACCGGACCCTACTATCTCAAGGAATGGGCTCCCAACCAGCAGTTGGTTCTGCGCCGCTTTGACCAGCACTGGTCAGGGGAGACGCCCTACTTTGAGGAAGCCAATTTCTTGCTGATTCCCGATGAAAATAGCATGGTCCTCAACCTCAAAGCGGGACGGGTCAATTTGATACCCCGACTTGAAGTGGGTGTGCTCCACCAGGTAGAAAGGGATCCTGGCATTGAGGTCCTGTCGTCAATGATGAACCTGGTCCAAGTTTTTTCCATCAACAATGCTCGAGCGCCCTTTGATGATCCGCGGGTGCGGAAGGCACTGGCTCTCGGTGTCAATCGTAGCGAAATCCTCCATGGTGCAAGCTGGGATCTGGGAACTCTTCTCGATAGCGCCCTGAGCCCAGCTATGGCAAGCTTTTATAACGACAATTTGGCTGCAGTGAACCCCTATGATCCTGCGAGAGCAAAAGAACTCCTCAAGGAGGCGGGGCAGGAAGATCTGAGGCTGACTCTAACCCTTCCGGCGAATTATCCACTTCATGTACAGGCCGGGGAGTTGGTAGCGGAGCAGTGGAAGGCTCTGGGCATAGACGTACACTTACAGATTGTGGAGTGGGGTACCTGGCTGGAGAGGGTGTACACCCAGCGAGATTATGATGTTTCTGTCATCGGACTTGCTGGACGCCTCGATCCTCATGCCATTTTGGTGCGCTACACAACGGATAATAGCCGTAATTTCTTTAACTTCTCCAATGCACGTTATGATGCGTTGATTGACCTAGGCATAAAAACCGTTGGCAATGAACGCCGAGCAGTCTATCTAGAGGCCCAGGAGATCCTAGCCCATGAGCTGCCGGGCGTCTTTATCATGGATCCGCCTCAACTGGTAGCCATGACCAAGGGGATCCAGGGATTTAAGAGCTATCCCACCTATGTTGTAGATGTGGCGAGCATGTATCGATAAGGGGTTTGATGGCACGATGAAACAGTACCTGCTGCAAAAAACGGGAGGTTTCTTGCTCACTGCGATTGTGGTGAGCATCCTGACCTTCCTTGTCGTGCAGGTGTTGCCGGGCGATCCGGCTCTCCTGATGCTCGGCACCGAGGGGTCACCCGAAATCTACGCTCGATTACGGAGCGAGATGGACCTAGACGAACCCGCCCTAGAGCGTTATGTACGCTGGTTTTGGGGTTTTCTTAGCGGTGAATGGGGAAACTCCTGGCGCTATTCCATGCCTGTACAGGAATTGGCCGCTGGGGCCTTCCCCCTCTCTTTGACTCTGGCTTTTTGGGCGGTCATGCTCGCCCTCGTTGTGGCTATCCCCTCGGGCATCTTTATGGCAGTACATCCCGGGAACTATCTTGCCCGCCTGATGTCGGTGACCACGCAAGTGGGTTTGGGCCTTCCCCAATTTTGGGTGGGCCTTTTGTTGATCCAGATCTTCGCAGTCAATCTCCGTCTTTTGCCAGCGGGAGGCAATACTCAGCCACTGAGTCTAGTCTTGCCAGTTCTAACCTTGGCCTTGCCCAGGGCTACGATTTTGAGCCGCTTCATGCGAGTGGGCATGGCTGAGGCGCTGCAACAGGAGTATGTTCGTGCGGCGCGGGCCAAAGGGCTTTCCCGTTTCGTGGTCGTTTATAAGCATGCCTTGCGCAATGGTGTCCTCGCTGTCTTCACCATTGCTGGTTTGCAGTTTGCTCAGCTCCTAGCAGGTACTATTGTGGTCGAGCAAGTTTTTGGTTTACCTGGTGTGGGGCAGCTCCTGTTGGCCGGAGTTTTCCAGCGGGATCTGCCCTTGGTCCAGGCTCTCGTTATGGTGATTGTCCTCGTCATTCTCTTTTTTGATCTCGCCTTTGACCTGGGCCTTGGTCTCTTAGATCCGAGGATCCGTTATGAATAGGGGGCGGCATCTGTACAGGCAAAAATGGGGCATCTTGTTCCTCGGGTTCATGCTGGTCCTGACGGCTCTGAGTTATCTGTATACCCCCTATAATCCCAACCAAGCACGAGTTCTAGAACGATTTGAACCGCCAAGTAGGGCGCACTTCTTCGGAACGGATCATTTTGGCCGTGACGTTTTGAGCCGGATTATGGTGGGCGGTCGTGTTTCTCTCTTGATCGGTATCGGAGCGGTGGTCATGGGCTCCATTCTAGGCACAGCACTAGGCCTTGTGGCGGGCTTTCGAGGGGGGATCGGGGAAGAAGCTATTATGCGGCTCAGTACCGCATTGCAGGCCTTCCCCAGCATTTTGCTGGCCCTGCTCTTTGCCACGATCTGGGGGCCAGGGATCCCAGTCGTACTCTGGTCCATTGCCATCGGCAACATCCCTAGCTTCCTCCGCCTAACCCGTAGTCAAGTATTGAGCATCAAGAAACGTCCCTATATAGAAGCAGCCCGAGCCCTTGGGGTGAGTGAATGGCGTATCATGCTTCGTCATGTGATTCCCAATCTACAAGATGCTCTCCTCGTTCAGTTTACCGTGAGCCTAGCTGGTGCCATCTTAGTAGAGGCATCCTTGAGCTACTTGGGCCTTGGCATTCATGCGCCTGCTCCAAGTTGGGGACGGATGCTCCGT
This sequence comes from uncultured Clostridiaceae bacterium, assembly GCA_964485345.1. Classification (GTDB taxonomy): domain Bacteria; phylum Bacillota; class Limnochordia; order Darwinibacteriales; family Darwinibacteriaceae; genus UBA5420. Next base: position 61,322 of record CAZAJB010000006.1, on the reverse strand, counting down.
GAGGCGCAGAATTATGCATCTTTAGCTCCTTGGGCTTTGCTTACGCCTGGCTTGTTCATTGCTGTGACGGTCATTGGCTTTAGCCTTTTGGGAGATACCTGGATTTTTAGGAGGGAAGATGTGGCGAAAAGAGAATAGAGGAAAGGAATTGAGATTTAGGAGCCAAAGGAGATGCTGGGATGATTCGACTTCAGGGAGTGTCAAAGCGCTATAGAGGCGCAAGTACCTACGCAGTGCGCAATCTAGATCTAGAGGTTAAGCCGGGGGAAATCTTCGGATTTTTAGGTCCCAATGGGGCAGGAAAGACAACGACCATTAAAATGATTGTTGGTCTGCTCAGGGCAGATCAAGGAAAGGTCTTGGTCAATGGTCATGATTTGCGTACCGAGGCCATTGCTGCCAAGCGCTCCATGGGGTTTGTCCCAGATAAACCTGATTTGTACCCGCGCCTAACGGGGCTAGAGTTCCTAAACCTGATTGGAGATGTCTACGGCGTCGACAGTCCAACCAGACGTAAACGGCTCGACCATTATCTCGAGATGTTTCAACTGACGGAGGCTGTAGGTGACTTGATCCAGAGTTTTTCCCGTGGTATGCAGCAAAAATTGGCCTTGACGGGTGCTCTCCTCCACGCACCAGCCCTCTTCATCCTCGATGAGCCTATGGTAGGCCTCGATCCGAAATCGTCCCATCTCTTTAAAGAAGTGATGCGAAACCATGTTAAACAAGGCAATACAGTCTTTTTTTCCACCCATGTTCTAGAAGTCGCCGAACAGCTTTGCCACCGTGTCGGCATCATTAACCAGGGCGAGTTGGTCGCCTGTGGAACCATGGCCGAACTGCGCAGGAGTCCACGTCACGCTGGCTCGAGCCTGGAGAAGCTCTTTCTAGAACTGACGGATGAAGGTGGTTTCGATGAAGAATAGGGTGTGGAGTCTCTACCTGGCTTTACTGAATGTGAACTATGGCTGGTCTGCCGGGAAATACTATTACATCAAAAAAAGACAGCGCAGCTGGGAACCGATCTTGATAGGCGCATCCCTTCTTCCCGTCTTGGTGCTGGGGGTCTGGTTTGTCTGGATTATGACCGAACAGCTCTTCATGGCCGGCTTGGCCTTTGGTCAGCCCCATTTGGCTTTGGTTACTGGTACGCTGATTATGGCACTCCTAGGGCTCTTTTTTGGATTCTTCTATGTGCTCTCCGCCTTCTATTTTAGTAGCGACCTGCCGGCCTTAGTTCCGCTCCCCCTGCGTTCCTGGGAGATTCTTGTTACGAAGCTCGGAGTCATCCTTACGGGGCAATACATACTCAATGCCTTGCTTTGGCTGCCACTATCGATTCGTTATGGCTTGCTAGCTCGGGGCGGTGTGCTCTATGTGATCAGCGCCCTCGCGGTATTTCTTGTCCTACCCATCATTCCCTTGATGATTGCTAGCATTCTCGCAGTGGTCTTGATGCGCTTTGTAAACCTGAGTCGTTACAAGGATCGACTCACCCTAATAGGCGGGATCCTGCTGGTGGTTCTTGTCTTCGGTTCAACCTATTGGTTACAGGAAAACGTGGGTACAGATGACCCAAATGTCCTGATCGAGCAGCTTTTGAGTCAGGCCGATAGCCTGATTTATGCCGTAGGGAGGATCTTCCCACCGAGCATGTGGTCGGCCCAGGCCATGGCGTACGCCGGCCATTCTCAAGGGTGGATCAATCTCATCTACTTGGTGCTCGCGGGCACGGCAGGACTTGCTGTGCTTTATGTTCTCGGAGAGAAGGTCTTCGTCCAGGGAGTGATTGCGGGTTTAGAGGGAAGGCGTGGAAGTGGAAGACGCCAGAGAACGGGGGAGGCCCAGGAGGCCAGGAGCGCCTTCATGACCCTAGTCGCAACGGAACGAAAGCTCTTTTTGCGAGACCCGAACTTCGCTCTAAATGGGCTTCTCGGTTATGTGCTTCTACCGGTGATGGCCCTCTTGCCCTTGTTTGGCCAGAATCTGGAGGGCAATCCTTTTGCATTACTCAATTTAGGCGGGATTGATTCGCTCTTGATCATAGCTGGAATCGCCCTCTTTTTCCTGGTGATGATCTCCTTTTCCATGATTCCGTCGACCACATTTTCCAGGGAAGGCAGCTATCTATGGTTTATGCGCAGTCTCCCTCTTTCCATTGACCAGATCATGCGCACAAGGGTGGCCGCGGCACAGATAGTGAATACGATCGGATGTCTCATAGGCTTGATCCCCATTGCCTACCTCTTTGGTTGGGGAGTCGTGGAGGTCGTTTTTGGCACGATCTTTGGTATCCTCTTATCAAGTGCCATGGCCTACTTGCTAGTGCTGCTCGATCTTAGTCGGCCCATGCTAGACTGGACAAGTCCGGTCAGGGCTGTAAAGTCCAACTTGAATTCCATGATTGGTGCCTTTGGAACGCTAGGTCTGGCCTTTCTGCTTGGGGCCCTCTTCTATCTCAATGTACAAAGCCAGACCATGTGGTTGATTCCCCTCGAACTTTTGGCAGTCGCATTCATCTTAGGCGGCGCCGCTTGGTATATGGGAAAACGCGTCGCTTGGAAACTCTGGGCGAGGATTTAGGAGGTTGTTATGCATTTTCTAGAAATGCCTATTGTACGTGATATCCTGATCGTCCTCTTTGGACTGGCAATTAGCTCTGTTACCTTCCGGCTTGGCAAGACCTACTTGCTGGAGTGGCTGTATCGACTATTTCGCAAGACACCGACAAAGTGGGATGACTTTGTCATCGAGGCGGGGGTCCTCAAGTCCGTCGCCCTCATCATCCCTGGTATCATCATGTTTCGCGTGGTACCCTTTCTAGAAGTCATCACCGACCCGGTCAACCATCTTCTTAAGGTCGGAGTGATCCTTCTAGTAGCCGTGACCTTGGACCGCTTGATGAAGGCCGGTCTGAGAATCTACAACACCTTTCCTATCGCGGGTCGTATGCCCATCAAGGGCTTTGTGCAAATTCTGCAAATTGCTATGTGGATCTTTACGGGCACCGCGGTCTTTTCCTTACTCCTAGGACAATCGCCTTGGGCCCTTCTTGGTGGTCTGGGCGCTTTGAGTGCGGTCTTGCTCTTGGTCTTCCAAGATACGATCTTAGCATTCTTTGCTGGTATTCAACTCACCATGAGCGATCAGGTACGGGTGGGCGACTGGATCGAAGCTCCCAGGTTTGGAGCTGACGGTGATGTCGTTGAAGTAGCGTTACACTATGTGAGGGTGCGAAATTGGGACCGTTCGATCACTACGATCCCCACCCATAAGCTTGCCCAGGACTCCTTTGTCAACTGGCGGGGCATGTTTGAGGGAGGCGGGAGACGGATCAAACGATCGATCCTTCTAGACCAGACCAGTGTTCGCTTCTTAGATCAGGAACTTTTCGATCACCTAGACGATATCGAGCTGCTCCAGAGTTATTTGGGACAAAGGGCGAAGGAAATAGAAGAGCATAACCGGGTTCATAACACGAATGCCTCGGTGGTCAATGGTCGCCATCTGACCAATTTGGGCACGTTTCGAGCCTATTTAGTAGCCTATCTTAAGGCCCATCCTGCCATCAATCAAGACTTAATCATGATTGTACGTCAATTGCCTCCTACACCCAGTGGTCTACCCTTGGAAATCTACGCCTTTACGAAGGATGTTGGGTGGGTCAATCACGAAGGGGCGGCAGCAGATATCTTTGACCATATCTTGGCAATTGTCTCTGAATTTGATCTGCGGGTGTTCCAGGTCCCGGGAGGTCACGATCTGGCCGGGTTGGTGCAAGAAAGGGGTCAGTAAATGAGTGGTTACGTCAGGCGCGAGTATCCCCAGTGGTCTTGGTCCTTCTCGCGTCATCAAACCTTAACAAGCTGCCCAAGGCGGTATTACTACAATTACTATGGTTCGCATAATGGTTGGGAGTCCGGCGCCGCGCCAGAAGCGGTTCTAGCCTATCGCCTGAAAAAACTGAGCAATTTGTACTTGCTTTTGGGCGATGCTCTGCATAAGAGCGCCTATCGTATGGTAGAGCGTGTTACGGAGGGAAGGGAGTTGCCTGGTCCTGATGTGGTAGAGGATGAGATTCGCAGGCGACTGAGAAGCGTCTGGAGGTCCTCACGAGATGAGGGAGAACTCTTCCGCAGGCGCCCCAACCGCGTCGATATGCTGCAGGAGTTTTACTACCAACTGGAAATTAGCGAGGCTACTCTAGCAAAGATCAATGAACGTATTAGCAAAGTCTCTGAGGCTCTGGTGGCCTCAAGCGTATGGGAGGAACTGGCGGCAAAAGGTGTAGCCCTCGTTGCCTGCGAGCAGTTCGATACGTTTTCCATGGGCGAAACCCCTGTCTTTGCCGTACCGGATTTGCTCTATAAAAGGCCCGATGGTATCTGGACGATTGTCGATTGGAAGACCGGTGAAGAGGTGGAGGACAACGCAGATCAAATGGGCCTGTATGCCCTCTATGTCCACAAAAAACATGGTATCCCCGCTGAGCAGATTAGGGCACGACTGGAATACCTGAGTTTGCAGACGCAAAAGGAAGCCGAATTTACGGCCAAAGAGCTACAAGGGGTGGTGACATGGGCCAGGGAAAGCATGGAGCAAATGCAGGAGCTCCTCATTGATGTTAGCTTGAATATCCCTAAGCCCAAAGACGATTTCGCCCTCACGGATGCTCGGGCCATGTGCCCTTGGTGTAATTTTTATGAGCTCTGTCAAAAGGAGTTAGAACGGGTTGTTTCCTAGATAACGGGCAATGTGCTCGCGGACTTCGGCCCAGTCTTTCACCAGGGGTAAGGAGGTCTCCTGGCCCAGGTTATGGGAGGCATGGAAGAGTAGGGTATAGACACCGTTCTTTGCCGTTTCAAGGGCATTTTCAACTTTATCGTCCACAAAGAAACCCACTCCAAGCTCTTGGCAAAGAGTTCCCTTGGAGTAAGATTCTTGAGGTGGACTCATGAAAAGACTGTCATACGGTACGCCTTGCCGGTTAAGCCATTCCTCTGTGACGGAACGATGACGCTCATCTCTAGCCGTAATCAGATGAATAGTGTGCTTCTGATCGCGGAGGTCTTGCAGGGTCTGTACTGCATGATCCCTGATAGGCACTGCCCTGAAGATATGCTCGATACGCGCCTGAAAAAAAGCACGGACCTCTTCTTTGCTCTTGTTAAAGGCGTCTTCGATATAATAGCTGCGTTTTTCTGGTATGGGTAGTCCGAAAAAGTGGCTGGCCTCTTTGATCCAAATGCTGCAATCACCGTCGTCATCGTTGGTCAACACACCGTCGATATCAAAACCAAAAACTAAAGTAGAAATCGTGTTCACCTCTTCCTAAGCCATGAAATTTGTGGCTAGTGTAACATTTTCGAGCTCTAGGAGCAAACGTTTCAGGTTCAAACCCCCGGTATAGCCACCAAAGGAGTTCGTACCTAGAACACGATGGCAAGGGACAATGACGCTCACGGGGTTCGCACCGACTGCTTGCCCAATGGCTCGATAGGCCTTCGTTCCTAGGGCCTCGCCGATTTTCTTATACGTTGTAACCTGGCCATGGGGGACGGCTAGAATTTCTGACCAGACCCTTTTTTGAAACTCCGTGCCCAGTAAAAGCAGGGGCCAGTCAAAGTTAATCCTTCTGCCCCTGAAATAGGTGTCTAGGTCGGCTTGGTATGATGTAGGGAGTGTTTTCTGCTCCCAAGTCGAAACGGAAAAACGCTGAGTGAGCCAGTTTTTCCCGCTGTCCTCGTGAAATGTGGCATAGGCAAGCTTATCGCCCTGAAACCAGAGAAAAAGTGGCCCAAGGGGTGATTTATAAATGGATTGGTGCACAAAAAACGCCTCTTTCGATGTATAATAGAGATTACTTCGATGAATAGGGTAGCATTCCTTCCGAAGCAGAAAAGGGGAGAGAGCGTTGGGAGTACAGCCGCAGCTTCTGGTTGGTAAGACGGATACCCGCCGGAGAATTCTTAGTTTGGCTTGGCCAGCCATCGTGGAGAATCTACTACATACTATGGTGGGCATTGTGGATACAGCCATGGTAGGCCGTCTGGGTGCCGCATCTTTAGCGGCAGCAGGTTTGGGGAATCAAATTTCTATGGTGGGTCTCACTGTCTTTGCAGCGCTGGCAACGGGAAGTACCGCGCTCGTGGCCCGGCACATTGGTGCGAACGAATCGTCCAAGGCCAGCAACGTTGCCCGGCAATCCTTAGTGCTCGGTCTTTTTGTGTCTGCCGCCGTGATGATTACCTTTCTTTTAACAGCCCGGGGACTCTTGGGAGTGCTTTTCCGTAGTTCTGAGGCGGAAGTGCTGGGCATGGCCTCAAGCTATGTACGCATTGTCGCGAGTGCAATGATCCTTAATTACTTCTTGATTGTGATTAATGCCATTCTGCGGGGAGCCGGAGATACACGAACTCCCATGCGAATTACGGCTTTAGTGAATGTGATTAATGTCATCGGCAATATGGTCTTCATTTATGGGGTTGGACCCATTCCTGCCCTGGGTGTAGCAGGTGCTGCTATCGGGACAGCCCTAGCCCAAGCATGTGGGGGTATCTTGGCTTTGTGGGTCCTTTTTCGCCATCCTGTCCTGAGGGTGAGGATAACCGATTCGTTTAAGCCGGATCGTACCATCATTCGTCGGATTGCCAACGTTGGTGTCCCGGCCGGTGCTGAGCAAGGGATGATGCGCGTCGCCCAGCTCGTTTACACAATGATCGTGTCCTCTCTGGGTACAGTGTCCTACGCTGCCCATCAAGTGGCACTCAATGCCGAATCCCTCTCTTTTATGCCAGGAGCGGGATTTGCCATCGCTTCTACGACCTTGGTTGGCCAAAATCTTGGTGCTGACCGTCCTGATGAGGCAGCCGAATCGGGTCGGGTTACGCGCAATCTCGGTATTTTGGTCATGTCTATTATGGGTGTGGTCTTCGTTGTCATGCCCGAACCCATTGTCAGGATCTTTTCTAACGATCCTGAGGTAATTAAGCTCGCTGCCGTCTGTTTGCGCTTGGTGGCAATTTCCCAGCCGGCCTTGGCCACCTGGATGATTTTGGCTGGCGGTTTACGAGGCGCAGGGGATACTCGAGCTATTTTAAAGATCGTTGTCGTCGGCTTTGTCGTTGTCAGAGTGGGTCTTTCCTACTTGCTCGCCATCCATCTCGGCTATGGCTTAATCGGAGCTTGGGTGGCCATGGTTGTCGATTTGTTTGCGCGAGGCTTTCTCATTCAAAGACGGTTTAACAAGGGTGAATGGAAGATGCTGAAAATCTAAGGAAGGAGTGCTTGTGAGTGAACAGGTTTAATTACTTTATGCCCACAAAGTTGGTGTATGGACAAGGGGTCGTACGCGAAGCTGGAAATAGTCTCGCTTTGGGACAGAAGGCTCTGATTGTCACAGGAAAGTCATCGGCACGTCTGAGTGGGGCACTCGATGATGTCTTGGCTGTGCTGCCCGGTGAATACGTGATGTTTGATCAGGTGGAGAATAACCCTTCGATTGAAACTGTGATGCAAGGCGGTGCCCTAGCCAAAAGAGAGGGTTGCGATTATGTCCTGGCGATCGGGGGTGGTTCTCCCCTAGATGCTGCTAAGGTGATGGCGATCTTGGCCGTTAATGATCAGCATCCCTTAGAGCTTTACAAGACCGGTTGGAAGACGCAGGCCTTGCCAGTTGTGGCGATTCCCACTACGGCAGGTACAGGCAGCGAAGTGACACAGTATGCAGTCTTGACCATCGAGGAAGAGGAGACAAAAAAAGGCCTGGGCGGCCCCGATATGTTTCCTCGAGTTGCCTACTTGGATCCGAAGTATACGGAGTCTCTGCCCCTTGACGTAACAATCGACACAGCAGTTGACGCTTTGTCCCATTTAATCGAGAGTTACCTAGCCAAGCGGGCTACGTTGGCCAGCGATCTTGTGGCTTTGCAGGGAATAGCCCTCTGGGGAACCACCATCGCGGCCCTTCGCCAAGGGACAATTGATCTGGCAACCAGGGATGCCCTGCTCTTGGCTTCGAGTCTGGGTGGTATTGCCATTGCACAGACCGGTACAACACTCGTTCATGCTCTCGGGTATTCGCTAACGTACTACAACGAAATGCCACATGGCAGGGCCAACGGAGTTTGCATGCAGGCCTACCTAGAGTATACGGCTGGAGTAGCACCAGAGCGTGTGGAGACTGCCTTAGAGCTTCTAGGGTTTTCCTCCGTGCAAGAGTTCGGTGAACTGATGGATGTGTTGTTTGCCGATGTTGCTGAGAAGATCGAACTGAGTTCTGAGACCTTGGCAAGCTACGTCAAGAAAGCCATGCTAACGAATAACATCAAGAACTCACTGGGTGACCCCTCTGCTGCGGATTTAACCAAAATACTGTCAGCCAGTATAGGGTAAAAGAAAAAAGGGGTCGCTTTGACCCCTTTCGTCTCTCATTAACTTGTAGCGATGATACTGAGGACGTACTTGGCGGCTACCAGGAGCTGCTCTACGGAGATAGACTCCGCTGTTGTGTGTACGTCGGTATAGCCCATACCTAGCACCAGCGAGGGAATCCCATAGCCATTGATGATATTGGCATCACTTCCGCCTCCGGTACTTTCAATCGAGGGTTGAAGCCCAATGGCTTCAGCGGCTTTTACGCCCAGCTGTACAGGGTAATCGCTTTCTGTTAAGCCGAAGGCACTATAGCTGTGATCAACAGAAATGTCGGCCTTGACACCATGCCGCGCAGAGGCCGCGTTCAGGGCCGCAACCATGCTGTCCATCTGTTGATCTAATTTGTCGTTGTTGCGGGAGCGCGCTTCGCCTCTTAACTCCACTTTATCGGGTATAATATTGGTGGCTGCTCCGCCTTGAATCACGCCGATATTGGCTGTTGTCTCTGGGTCAATCCGGCCCAGTTTCATTTTTGTGATGGCTTCGGCCGCGATCACGATGGCACTGATGCCATCTTCAGGCGCCACTCCCGCATGGGCTGCTTTTCCATGAATCGTGGCCTTGAGTCCCTTTTGGGCTGGAGCAGCAGTCACGATGGTACCTACCGGGCCGCCTGCATCCATGAAGAAGCCAGCTTGTGCTTGAAACTGGGTTGCGTCTACAGATTTTGCCCCATAGAGGCCCCCTTCTTCGGCTACTGTAAAGAGGATTTCGAGGCGTCCGTGGGGAAGCTTCTTTTCTTGGATTATGCGTATCGCTTCTAGGATCGCCACGACGCCGGCTATATCGTCGGCTGCCAGAATGGTGGTTCCATCGCTCGTAATGACACCGTCCTTAATCTGGGGTTTGATACCCAGACCTGGGTGCACCCGGTCCATATGGGCACAAAAGAGCAAGGGGGGAGCGTCTTTCTCACCCTCTAGTATACCAATGACATTTCCGGCTGTTCCACCGATTTTTGCGGCGGTATCGTCTTCAGAAACGGAAAAGCCCAGGGCCTCTAATTTGGCCATCAGGGCATCAGCCATGAGGCGCTCATCCTTTGAAGCGCTGTCAATTTTCACGAGTTCCAAGAATTCATCGACTAACCGTTGTTGATTTATATCCATAGTACCAACCTCCTCATTGATCTTGGTTTTCAACATGGGCATAGGATTTCCTTCCCAGATAGCATAGCGAAACGGAATGATAGGTATGGAGCAATTAGTGGGCCTCGTTTTACTTGCAGGCGAATTATTACTAACCTGCGGGGCAGAGATGTACCGGGTTGAGGAGACCATAGAAAGAATGGGCCTTGCCGCGGGCTTTGTGCAGGTGGAAGGATTTGCTACACCTACAGGGATCTTTATTTCGTTGCATGCCCCTGATGGCCGCGTCTACACAAGGGTGCGTCGGATTCGCGAGTCCTATAACAATCTCTCCACGATTGCGGAGGTCAACTCCTTAAGCCGTGCTTTCTCTGCAGGAACAATGTCGGTCGATCAAATGAGCGAAGCACTCGTACAGTTGCGCCAGGATAGTGTAGCGAATAGCATATGGTGGCAGTTCGTTGGTGGGGCAGGTGCCATGGCCTTCACGATGATCTTTGGGGGAAATTGGTTTGAGGGTCTGATTGCTGGATTAACTGGTGCACTGGTCTTGGTCTTGGTTGCTTGGCTTGCTCGTTATCCTGTCCCTAAGGTGCTTCAGGCTGCTACAGGTGCCATCGTTGCAGCTAGCCTCACCATGTGGGCGGCTCGTCTCTTGCCGATTCATCCCGATCTGACCACCCTCGGGGCCGTCATGGTTTTGACGCCTGGTGTGGCCATGACCACCGCAATTCGCGACCTGCTCAGTGGCGAGCTCCTCTCGGGACTGAGTCGCAGTGCTGAAGCCCTGGCGGTCTCTGTTGCCATTGCTACCGGTGTGGCCATTGTGTTAAGCTTGGGGGGGCGGTAAGGTGCTGATTCAAGCTTTGATCGGCTTTATCGGATCCGCGGCCTTTGCCCATATCTACAGAGTCCCACGTCGGCAATTGATCTACGCTGGTGCGGTGGGAGCCTTAGGCTGGACCATCTGCTTAGCTGCCCAGGAGGCCGGGGGTGAGGTGGGCGGAGTCTTTTTAGCGGCCACATGCGTTGCTATCTGTAGCGAGGTCTTGGCACGAAGGAGGCAGCAACCGGTCTTGGTTTTCCTGACTCCAGGCGTAATCCCCTTGGTTCCAGGTGCCAAAGCGTACTTAACCATGTTGAGTTTCTTACAGGCTGACTATGCAGAGGCAATTGTGTTACTGGTTTCAACAGTACTATTGGCTGGTGCGGTGGCAGCTGGCATCATTATTGCCAGTTCGATGTTTCGAATTTACTCCCGCATCAAGTATGTAAGGAGGTAGTGTCTTGGGGAATGAACAAATCGTAGTGAAGGTCGCGGGTAAAGAGCTCAAGGTGCAGGCAGGCACCTACGTCGGCCAAGTAGCCGAGATGATTCCTGAATCAAAGGGGGCTGTGGTGGCCCGGGTCAATAACGATACCATGGGTTTTCAGTTTCCTCTCACAGAGGATTGCCAGATGGAGTTTTTGCACTGCGATTCGGAAGATGGTATGCGTGCCTACCGGGCCGGTCTGGTTTTTCTTTTTGTACGGGCTGCTTTAGAGGTGATCCCGAATTGCACGGTCCACGTCAAGCATGCCTTGAGTAATGGTCTTTATGGGGAGATTGATCACACCCACCCGGTCATCGAAAAACACATCCGAGCCATTGAGGAGCGCATGCATGCCCTGGTGGAGGAGGACATTCCCTTTGAACGGCGGGTTGTACCACGAGAAGACGCTGTGAAGATCTATTCAGAACAGGGATTTGACGACAAATTGCGCCTGCTCGCTCAAAATGGTAGCGAAGAGGTTGTTTTATACAATTTTGGCTGGTTTCATGACTCCTTGCGCACCGTCCTCGTTCCCAGTAGCGGTTACTTGAAACACTTTAAACTCCGCTACTACCTGCCCGGTTATATCCTAGAATACCCGCGCAGGGCACATCCAACGCAGATTCGGGAATACGTAGAACAGGGTAAGCTCTTTAATGAGTTTTTCAGAGCAGAACGCTGGCAAGACAATATCTCGATTCCTACTGTACCAGCTCTCAATGACCGCATCCGCAGCGGTGGATTTGGTGATCTGGTGAGGATTTCTGAAGCATACCACGAAAACCAGATTCGAGATATCGCCCGGCAGATTTCTAACGAACGCGATCGCCTGCGCATCATCTTGATCGCTGGCCCATCTAGTTCTGGCAAGACCACCTTGGCTCAGAGGCTTACCGTACAGCTCAGGGTAGAGGGGTTGTGGCCGGTTGCGGTGGGGTTGGATGATTACTTTGTGGATAGGCATCTAACGCCCTTGGATGAGGACGGTAATGCAGACTTTGAAGCCCTCGAAGCCATTGATGTGGAGCTGTTCAACGAACACCTCACTAAGCTAATCCAAGGGGAAGAAGTACATTTGCCTACCTTCCATTTTCCAACCGGCACAAGGCAGTGGCACGATCATAAGAAGCTCCAGGTTCGTTCGGATCAGCCCATCATTATCGAAGGAATTCATGGCTTGAATGATAGGCTAACAACGGCTATTCCTAAGGGACGGAAGTTCAAGATCTATATTTCGGCCCTAACCAACCTGAACTTGGATTTCCATACTAGGATTCCCACCACGGATGTGCGCCTGCTGAGACGCATGATTCGCGACAACCAGTTTAGGGGCCATGATGCCCGGGCGACCATCGAACGCTGGCCTTCGGTAACCCGGGGCGAGCAACGCCACATCTTCCCCTTCCAAGAGGATGCAGATGTGATGTTTAACTCCACGCTCGTTTATGAATTACCCGTCTTGAAGCCCTTGGCTATGCGGCTGCTCGAAGACATTACGCCGGCAGATCCTCAGTATTCAGAAGCGCGGCGGATGCTGCGTTTCTTGAACCATTTTGTCACCGTTGAGGATTGGTCGGATATACCCTGTAATTCTCTCCTTCAGGAATTCCTGGGAGGGTCCTGCTTTGAATAAAAATTTGGAGGTAGCTCTATGAAGGTTCTCTTGGTGGCTTTGAATGCGAAGTATAGCCATTCTAGTCTGGCATTGCGCTACCTAAAGCACTACTTGGAGCCAGAGTTTCCTGATGTGGAGACCCTGGAGTTTAACATCAATCAAGATCCCGGAACAATTTTGACTGAGCTTAGTCTGGCTAACCCAGATGTGGTTGGATTCTCCTGCTACATTTGGAATATTGAGCTGATTTTGCCCCTAATCAGTAATTTGCGGAAGGTATCTCCCCAAACAACCATCATCTTAGGTGGCCCAGAGGTGTCCTTTGATACCGAGCATTGGTTGGAAAGCTACCCGGCCATTGATTATCTGATCGCGGGCGAAGGGGAAGAAGCTCTGCGAAGGTTCTTGGAGGAATGGCAGAGGATCAATGGCGATCTGGGGTCCGACCAGCTTAGGGCCGTACCGGGCCTTGTCTATCGGCAGGGCATAAACGGGGAAGTTGCCACGAACCCTCCGGAGCCTCTGGATTTGGCCACGATTCCACCGATTTACACCGGGGATTTGTCTGAGCTAGAGAATAAGATCGTGTATTATGAGACCACACGGGGTTGCCCCTATGCCTGCGCCTATTGTCTTTCTTCCGTCATGGGCCGGGTCCGGAAGTTCCCTATGGCTAGGTCCTTAGAGGAGTTGCGCCGTCTTTCGCAAATCGGGATTGAGCAGCTTCGTTTTGTCGATCGCACCTTCAACTACGATGCGAAAAGGGCCTACGAGCTCCTAGAGTTCATGATTGCACTCGATACCAAAACCCGCTTTCAACTCGAGGTAAGCGGTGAGTTGCTCACCCCTCGCGTCTTAGAACTCTTGCAGACTGCACCAGAGAACCGTTTTCAATTTGAGATTGGGGTTCAGAGCACGAACGAGTCTACGCTCCAGGCGGTGAAGCGAAGTGCAGATCTGGCAAGACTGCGGGAAATCGTGCAGTTTTTGCAGGAAAAGACAACCGTGAGGGTGCTGCTGGATCTGATTGCGGGCCTGCCCCAGGAAGGTTTTTGGCGATTTGGTGAGTCTTTTGACTACGTGTATTCTCTGAAGCCCGACCGCATCCATCTTGGTTTTCTCAAGCTCCTGCGGGGTTCGGCTTTGAGGGCTGATGCGGACAGCTTTGGTTGCGTTTACACCGATCGGGCACCATATGAAGTGCTGAGCACCGACGAGCTCTCTTTCCGGGAGATCGCCCGTCTTAAGGTCATCGAAGATCTTGTAGACAAGTTGTATAGCCCGCGCTTTGCACGTTCTTTAGCGTACCTTTGCGAGGGTAGATCGGCCTTTGGCTTTTTTAATGAACTGGCAGAGAAATGGGAAGCAGCAGGCTATCACTGGCTCAACCATTCCTTGGCGGGGCTGTATCGTATTCTCTGGGAGTTGTGCGGTGCAGGGTCAGAGAATCCAGACCTCCTTGCTTGGCTTTGCTATGATTTCCGCCTCCATGAGTCGCGCCAAATGACCCCAGAATGGATGGGGGGTCGCCAGGAGCGCAGGCTCGAGAACGAATTGATTCAATCGGGTCGAATTTTCGAGATTTTGCCCGAGCTCCAGGGCCTAAGGCCACGAGAAATTGGACGTCGGATCTTTGTGGAAACACTCCACTTTGAGCAGGGCACAGAGCGTTTGCTCTTCTATTTTCCACCAGAACGCACAGAAGCCCGGACCTTTCCGTTGGAGTCCGTCGTTTTCTTGTAAGCTAGTGGTACTCCCGTTACTTGGGATGTTAGCTCATCGAGGGAGACTAAATCAGAAGCATTTACCTGATGGAGTGCATGTTTACCCAAAGCGCGCACTCCTTCTTTTATTTCTTCGGTGCAGGAAATTAGGTAGTTTCCTAGGTGCCGGCCACCAAGTTGCGGGTTGAATCTCTTGGCCTTTTTTCCTTTATAAACGGCAAGTTGGGTCGGCGGCTCCCAAGGCAGTGCCTTAAGTGTCTGGGTGTGACTAGCGGCAAAAAGGGACATCGTGCCTAGGTAGATGGCATCGGCTCCTAGAGCCAGAGCCTTGAGGCATTGACCGGGTGATGTGAAGCCACCTGAAACAATCAGGCTGACTTTGCCTTCCATTCCCCGAGCTGCAAGGTGTTTTACCGCCCTGGAAAGACCCATGAGGGTAGGTAGGCCAAAGTCGTCTTGTAGGATGGGCGCCGCACCAACAGAGGCCGCCTCGGCTCCCTCGAGCGCCAGGAAGTCTACGCCTGCTTGTAGGCAAAGGTCGATTTCTCTTTCGAGATTGTTCGTAAAGGAGTATTTCACGCCCACCGGTACGCCGCCCCCGACTTCTTTTAGATAACTAATGATTTTGGGGAGATCCTCAGTCTTTCGCAGCGAAGGGAGCTCCGTTCGTACTAGATGGGGGTAGGGTGCTTGGCCTTGACCGGCCTGGGCCCCTTGGCCGATCTGCACCTCCAAGGCATCGGCTTGGGTTAGCATGGCTACGGTGCGATAGAGAGGTATCCTCGGGTACTGTACGATGAGGCGGTCGGCAAGGGCGCGCTCTTTGGCCAAGAAAGGCCCTTCTCCGGTGTTGGTCGCCGTTCCCGCTAGTGTGCTTCCTGTGGCCAAAGCACACTTCATGGGAGCCGATAAAGCTGTCTTGTACGCCATCCCAGAAACGATGAGGGGAGTCTCAATGCGCAGGGGTTTTGCAGCTCTAGGCCCAATCGCGACTCCTGTATGCACTGGGATTGTATGGGGAAGTGGCTGGCGGTCTAGATGGGAAGAGACAAACATCAGGCCCTCGAAGTTAAGGAACTTGCGGGGGCTACCTAGGGGTCTCAGTAAGACTTCTGCCCGTTCTGCACGGAGATTGGACTCTAGGATGTTCTGCACACCAGAGCGCTGAGTGGCACTCACTAGTTCTGCCAGATTCTCCAGGTAGGGATCGGTCATCATTGTACGCAGGGCAAAGCGGCTCACCCCGCCCACCAGGAAGCGTAGTCCCCATAGTCCTCCCACAAGGCCTAGGGTTCCTGCGAATAGTTTAGAAGGTAACTTTGCCAGAAGAACACCTCCAGATCAGAGTAATGGGGGAAGGAATCATGTCTAGTCTTGTAGTAATAAGGTAGCGACAATTGCGCTATAGAGGGTTGTGGTGTTTTTGGCAAGTGTGAACGTGACAATTAAAGACGTGGCGGTGTGTGCAGGGGTGTCTCCCTCCACGGTGAGCCGGGTGATCGCCGATCACCCACGCATCAGCCCCGACACCAAGGAGAAGGTCCGGGCTATTATGAGTGAGTTAGGCTATTATCCCAATGCTATTGCCCGTAGCCTGGTGAACCAGACCAGCAATAGTATTGGAGTGATTCGTGCACGCTTAACGGAGGAGAGTTTTGCAAACCCCTTCTTTCCAGCGGTTATTCAGGGTATCTCCTCGGTAGCCCACAAGCATCGGCTTAGTCTGGTTCTCTCTACGAGTAACACCTTTCAACAAGAGGATGGAGAGTGTCTAGAGTTGCTGCGGCAGCGCCGAGTCGATGGGGTCATACTCTTAGCTTCTCATCGCAACGATCAACTTATACCACGTTTGGCGGCTGATGGATTTCCTTTTGTGTTGATCGGGCGCCATGAGGGAGCTGAAGACGTCAGCTGGGTAAACAACGATAATGTCGAAGACGCCAAGACGGCAGTGCGCTACTTGTTGAGTCAGGGGCATCGTCGCATTGCCTGTCTCGACGGGGATCCTAGATATGTGGTGAGTGTTGATCGACTTCAGGGCTGCAAACAGGCCTGTTTGGAGCAGGGGCTACCTGCGCCCCTTGACTTGGTCGAGCATTCGGAGTTTTCCGTGGAGGGCGGATATCAAGCAACTTTAAGACTTTTAGAGCGAAAGGCGAGCTTTAGCGCTCTTTTTGCCGTTGATGACTTGGTTGCCATCGGCGCCATCCGAGCGTTGCAGGAGCGGAACATCAAAGTCGGATCGGATGTATCGGTGGTTGGTTTTAACGATACGATTTTAGGGGCCTGCGTGCAACCTGCTTTAACATCGGTCCATGTGCCCATTTATGAACTGGGGCAAATCGCGGTCCAGATGCTAGTAGCCCAGCTTTATGGCTCGGGTTTGTCCCCTCATCATCAAATGCTTCCTGCCAGTTTGGTGATCCGCGATTCCGCATAGAGAGGGTGGTGGTCTAGATGGGAATGGGGAAACACAAGATATGGGCATTGGTAGTGGTCTTGTTGCTCGTGAGTGTTCACGGGATAGGCTTAGCCCAGACCTTTACCTTCACCGACCCCACGGATCTTTTTACAGTCTTGATCCCGGACAATTGGGTTTACCAGGGGCACCATAGTACCCCTCAGGTGACGGTCTTCTACGGCGGGGGAGATTATGATCTGTTTTACGTTGAGTCCCTTGGCAAGACCTCCGACGCCTCAGTCCAAGAATTGGCTGAGCGTACCCTAGAGCTATATGCACTACCTGGGGGTTTAGAGGAGTTCAAGCTGGAAAGACCGCTGCACGCCAAGACCGTTGCCGGACAGTGGGGTCTTGCTTGTGCTTACACCTATATCGATGGACGCGGCAACAGCTTGGTGGAATACCGGATTTTTCTGCTGCTCTCTGGGAACCAGGGATTTTCTATCGCTCTAAGTAGCGACCAACCCTGGGTGATGGATAGTTCTTTCCTAGAGGACGTCTTGCTGCACTGGCGGTGGTTATTTTGAAGACGATCGGTTTTAAGAGATGGTTCGTATCGACATTCCTCGTTTTCTTGCTATTAGGACTACTGGTCATGCCAGGGCAGGCAGCGCCTTTGGCAGAGCGTTTTGAGCGGAGCCTAGGACGAGGTGCTGTCTCTGAAATCCTCAAGCAGTATGGGGGAGAGCATTTTCTCCCTATCAACCAGCGTATGTGGGTTGAAGAGGTATTTCTTCGCCTCGTTGATGTGGCAGAAAGAGACGACATAGAGTATACTCTAATGGTGCTCAATTCTGGCGAACTGAATGCCTTCTCCTTACCCGGGGGATATGTTTTTATTACGCGCGGCCTGGTCAAGGCAATTGGTCAGGACGAGGCGAAATTAGCAGCTGTCCTAGGACATGAGATCGCACACATCGAAAAGAAACATGGCGTTAATGCTGTCTTGCGTCAAACGGGCCTTGTTGTCCTCTTAGAAGTGGGCGTGATGGCCTTGGATCTGGCTTCTGCAGATCTGCTGAGGATGGCGAGTGCCAGCTTACTACAGTTGCTTAATTTGGGCTGGGGCAGAGAAGCGGAATACGAAGCGGATCTCATAGGTCAGGCTCTGGCCATCAAGGCAGGGTTTGATGGGGTGGGTGCAGTCAGTCTCCTTGACGATTTCTTCTCTGTCAGTTCGGCAGATCTTCCTATGAAGGTGTTTCGCACTCATCCCGATAGTAAAGACAGGCGTGAACGCCTTGAAGCGAGCCTGGCATCCTTCTGGTCTAACCCGGTGGTTGTGGGAGATCCTGATTTGCTAGAAAGATTGAACGACGGCAGGAATTCTAAAGAAGATCAGCGAAGTGATCCTCGTGATCGGTATGTAGTTAGTGAAGTACAAGAAGGAACCGGTCTAGAGGTGTTTGATCGGCAATCCGAGCAGGCCACCTCCGCAAGATGGTTGGACGGTACCTACGTGAGAGACTTTGCTTGGTCACCCAAGGGTCAGTATCTTGCCGCTGTAGTAGACCAAGGGTCCGATGGACAAGTATGGGTTTGTGATCGCTGGGGGATTGTTGTACGAAAAGTGGACGTTTTGGCTAGCAGTATTACTGATCTTACTTGGTCACCGCAAGAAGACCAACTGGCCTTACATGTGCAGGGGTCAAGGGGCAGCGAGGTCTTGGTAACGTATGTCAAGACCGATGTACTTCTGCCTGTAGGTGGTGAGTCGGCGAGTAGTGCGAGCCTCTGGCTCAATTCAGGGCTCTACCTGGCCCAGGGAAGTGCGTGGTACCATACTGCAGCGCCCCCGGTACGACCCGTCCGGATACCGAATCCTGTCCCCCAGGTGCTGCAGAGGCAGAGAATTCTCTCCCCGCAGGTGATCAAAGATGGTAATACGATTCGTCTGACGCGACCATCCCTAACGATACCGTAAAGGAGAGTACTTATGCGCCTTTTAGTCACTTGGAAGGACCTCAAAGATGAAGATTTACGGCTCATTGAGGAAAAAACAGGAGCTGCCATCCTGAGG
>CAZAJB010000006.1:0-42565 GCA_964485345.1 uncultured Clostridiaceae bacterium | reverse complement strand
CAGACATGATCCTCACCAATGGTCGGGGTACTTTTGGACCGAATATCAGTGAGCACGTCCTAGGTCTTATGCTCAGTTTTAACCGGGGACTCCATCTCGCCCGCGATCAGCAGAACCAAAAGATCTGGCAGCCGCGACTGCCCATTCCTTTCAGAGAGTTGACAGATTCCACAGTCGGTATCCTAGGCTATGGCGATATTGGCAGGCATGTGGCAAAACGACTCGCTGGATTTGATTGCAAAGTCCTTGGATTTCGCCAGCATCCTTCGGACGATACCTTCGGGATCGATGACTTTGATCAGTTTCTGAGTAGATTCGATTACTTGGTCTGTGCGTTACCTGAAACCCCTAAGACAATTGGGTTCTTACACAGGGAACGCCTACAGCGCCTCCCTAGACACGCAATCATGATCAATGTGGGCAGAGGCAGTCTGATTCCTACAGATGATTTGATTGTAGCACTAGAAGAAAAATGGATCGCTGGGGCCGCCCTCGATGTGACATCACCAGAGCCATTGCCTGTGGATAGTCCACTTTGGACGATGCCCAATGTTATTATCACTCCCCACAATAGTGGGTTCACCACGTTTCTAAAAAAGCGTTCCCTCCAGATTTTCTTGGAAAACTGGCAGCATTTTATGGAAACAGGGAGCCCTAAGATCAATGTGGTTTGTCCTTCCCTCGGATACTAGGTGGATAAGAAAAACGCCTTCCGAAGAAGGCGCCGACCTTATGAAGCAGGTGTTTCGCTGGAGTGATTCGAGTCGCTTTTGCTGTCATTGACGTAAAAACCAGAACCTTTGAACACAATGCCGACGGATTTGCTGATTAGACGCTGAACCGGGCCATCGCAGGTTGGACAATGGACGAGCGGACTATCCTTGATACTTTGTTTTTGTTCGAATCGACCACATGTGGTACACTTGTATTCGTAGATGGGCATGCGGCAACCCTCCTTTCAGGCATCTAATGACCATTGTACAACTTGTGGGAATTGAGTGCAACCTGTTAAGGCTAAAAATGAGTGAGGAGTCAACAAAATGAAACGCTGTGTATTATGGAGTGCACTTATTTTGGTTATTGTTTTTTCTAGTATCGTCTCAGCGGACAGCCCCACTGGAACAATTCAGTTGGATTTGAGCAAGCCCCCAGTGGTTGAGTCCCAGGATGAAGACCCGGTTTTGGCGAAGTATAATGAAGTGATGCAGGAGATCTCCATTTCTGATGAAGCTGCTGAAGTTGTGGAGAACATACGAGCAGCCATCGCTGGCATAAAAACCATTACAATGGACGTGGACGTCACGGAAATTCGCGAGCAGCGTATCGAAAGGATATTTGTCCACCTTTTGGCCAGTGTTGAACATGTTGTAGCTCGGATCGAATTTCTTGAACCGAGTGCCATGCGCGGCCAGATTCTAGTGGCGGAGCAGGGGAAAATGGAAGTACGCATCTACCAGCCCATCAACAACCAAATTGCTGTGCGAGGATTAGAAGACGCTAGCAAGGAGGTTTTATCCACCTTGAGCATTGCTGATCTCAATACTTTCTTTGATTTTTCCGAATATGCCGTAGATGTCCTGGAGGTTGTGGAGACAGATGGAGTCAGCACGTACTTGCTGCAGGTTGATACTGATGATGAGGTTTTGCATGTGGGTGTCAGGAGCGACACTTGGTTTCCCCATGAAGTTTCTGTCATTGAAGGGGAGCCACCTGGAACTCTGGTCTTTTCTAATGTGGTCATCGATCCTGATCTGAGTCTGGACGAACTGACCTATTTACCTAGAGCCAAAGAAGTTAGGATGTAAAGGGGTGGTGGTTGTTGGGTGCTAGATCCCGATTTCTACTCATAATTTGCGCATTAGGGATCATAGTCCTAGGCTCTGCCACGGGTGTAAGGGCCTTTGACGCTGAAGATAAACTCTTTGGTTTCGGATCACAGGGCTGGCAAGCCGGCTTGGGGCTCAGTCAGGAGACCATTCGATCCCTGGGTTTGTTTGGTTACGAAAAAACCGGCATTGGAGGTTTCCTAACCCATCCTGGTGGAGAAGAGACGTCTTCAAGCTGGTTTGGCGGGCACAAACAGGTTTTCATAGGCAATGTTGGTTATACCTTGGAGCTTTTCGCGGGAAATGCCAGAAGGCCCATTTTATCCACCTTCTTGACCTCGGCAGAACCACATGTTGGGGCCTATGGTGAATTTAACCGCATGTATGGCGAAGTGGGAACTGGCCTTGCCGGGACCGCCCAGCTGTTTGTGACAGAGTTGGGACAGTTTGAGTACAGCATTAGTCCTTATATCCAGTTTACCCGGCAGGGAATTTGGCGTTTTTCTTTGTCGCTGGGTGAGGAACTTGGCGTGGGAATGTCCTACGCCGAACCGATGGAGCGAGTGAAGTTAGATATCATGTTGATTAATGAGGGAATGAGCTTTCACGTTTTGTTTTCCCTGACAGAACTGCCCTTGACTCTTGGTGTGGGAATGACTCAAGACCAGATGCAAGCATTTGTAAGATACTTATACTAGGGCCAAGGCCCGGTGAGGGCATCGTGATGCCCTCACCATTCGCGTAATTGGGGGGATAAAATTGCACGTGGTCTTAGTCGAACCGGAGATTCCGGCCAACACCGGAAATATCGCCCGTCTTTGTGTAGCCACAGGTTCATCTCTCCATCTCATCCGCCCCTTGGGTTTCTTTCTTAGCGATCCCAAGCTGAAGAGGGCCGGTCTGGATTATTGGGATCATTTAGAGCTCTATACCCATGACACCTTTGCAGATTTCTTGGCTGCAGTCCAGCCCGAGAGACTGTTTCTAGTGGAGACAGGGGGAGCAAGCCTTTACTCTGACGTCATGTACAAAGAAGGGGATTACTTGGTCTTCGGTAGCGAGACCAAGGGGCTGCCCCAGGTCTTGCTCGAGCAGTATAAAGACTCCATTGTCACGCTACCCCAAAGGAATGTTCGATCGCTCAACTTGGCAAATACTGTGTCCATCGTTGTTTATGAGGCCTGGCGCCAACTGGACTTCGTTTATCCGAAAAAAATATTCTAGGCAGGATTCGCCCCGCCGGACAAGAATACGTAGAAACGTACATGGTGTTTGACTCACGGGCCCTCGTGCAATACCAGCTAGGCGGTGTAGCACGGGGTACTATTTTCCTGGAAGTCCGCCATGTCTTTACGGTGGGTAGCATTGTAGCATCAGCAAAATTAGAGAGTGTGAGGTGATTTGATACATGCGACGAGTAGGATCGTTTTTCGGAGGGATTTATCCGAAGAGCGCCAAAGCAAGCACTGCAGGGACTCCCATTCAGCTCCTTGCCGCGCCAGACACTTTGGTGGTATCGCTTCTGCAGCATAGTGGTGTAGAAGCCAAACCAGTTGTGGCTAAAGGTGATGAAGTGTTGAAAGGACAGTTGATTGCCGAAGCCGGCGATGCCATTAGCGCTCCAGTACACTCGCCAGTATCAGGCAAGGTAGTAGCAATTGAACCACGGGCTCATCAAATGGGCCATTCTGTTACAGCCATCGTAATAGAGAATGATGGTCAGGACACCTGGATAGAGAAGAAGGGCCATTCTGACCCGGTTCAACTTGACGCCAAGACTATTCTTGATCGCATCAGAGAATCCGGCATCGTAGGCATGGGCGGAGCAGGTTTTCCCACAGCGCCTAAGCTTACCCCGGCACAGGGCATTACGCTTGATTATTTAATCATTAATGGTTGTGAATGTGACCCCTACGCCACGAGCGATGAGCGGCTCATGATTGAGTACGCTAGCGATATCATTCTAGGAGCCCAGCTCATGGCCAAAGTCCTAGGTGCTCGCAAGATTGTTATCGCTGTAGAGGAGAACACACCGGAGGCCTTTGCAGCCCTGAAGGACAAGGCTGGGGCCATTGAAGTTGTCGCCCTGCCTACCAAGTATCCTAGCGGGGGAGAAAGACAGTTGATTCAGGCCATAACGGGCCGAGAGGTCCCAAGCGGCAGCCTCCCGCAGCAAGCTGGGGTTATTGTTATCAATGTGGCGACGGCAAGGGCAGTAGCCTTGGCTTTACGCGACGGAGAACCTTCGATCTCCCGGGTTGTGACCGTAGCGGGCAAGCCCATTGCGCAGCCTCAGAACTTCATGGTTCCCATTGGAACACCTCTGGAGCACTTGGTTGAAGCTGCCGGAGGATTTAGCCAAATACCCCGCAAGGTGGTAGTTGGTGGCGTGCTCATGGGTGGAGCGCAATTTGATCTGCAGGCACCTGTCATTAAGACCACAACTTGCATGATTGCCTTGGGAGAGGCGGAGAGTGTTACGCCAGACTCCTCCCCCTGTATCAAGTGTGCTCGCTGCGTGGATGTTTGCCCTGCCCAGTTGTTGCCCTTGAAACTCGAGGCCTTTGGGATGAATGAGCGCTTTGATGATGCTCGGGAGTATGGTGCTCTAGATTGCATCGAATGTGGGGCGTGTGTATATATTTGCCCTGCGAAACGCCCACTGTTACAGTATATCCGTTTTGCCAAAATGGAGATTATTGCTAGAGAAAAAACACCAAGCTAAAGGAGGGTGGGGCAATGGATGATTTGAAGTTGATTGTTGCGCCGTCTCCCCATATTCGGGATAACGATACCACGGAGAAGGCAATGTTTACGATGCTTGTTGCTCTGTTACCAGTGCTAGCAGCATCGATCTACTTTTTTCGGATGGATGCAATACGGCTTGTGCTTTTATCGGGTGCAGGTGCGGTGGCCACAGAGGCGATTTTTCAACGTTTGCGCAAGCAACCGATTCGCGTTGGAGACGGAAGTGCTCTTGTTACAGGGGTGCTACTGGGCTTGATTGTACCGGCGAGCCTTCCGAGCTGGATGGTCATTTTAGGTTCAGTCTTCGCCATCTCCATTGGTAAACAGTTTTTTGGCGGATTGGGCCAGAATCCCTTTAACCCGGCCTTAGTCGGAAGAGCAATACTTTCCGTTTCCTTTGTGGCTGCCATGACAAGTTGGACTCCTCCCATCGACGTCTTTACATCGGCAACGCCCCTGGCGCTCCGTGAGGGAGCTGCTAGTATTCCTGATTTGTTTTTCGGATCGGTGGCAGGTTCTCTAGGTGAGACTTCTGCTTTGGCGATTCTACTCGGAGGCATTTATCTTTTCTACAAGGGCTATCTAGATTACAAAATTCCACTGGGTATCTTTGTTTCTGTAGTTGCCATGGCTCTCTTTACCGGGCAAAGCCCGCTCTTCCATTTGTTATCGGGTAGTGTCTTGTTTGGTGCGGTCTTTATGGCCGTTGATCCGGTTACTTCTCCCATAACGAAGGCGGGGCGTTGGGTCTTTGGTCTCGGTATTGGCCTCATCATTATGTTGATTCGGACGTGGGGAAGTCATCCCGAAGGCACGATGTACGCGATCCTGTTGATGAATGCAGCGACTCCGCTCATCAATCGCTGGACGCGTCCTCGAATCTATGGACAAGGGGTGAAGACAAGTGAGTGAATCCCTTAGGATGGTAGTAGTTCTTGCAATTATTGGCATGGTTTCGGCGGGCATTTTATCGGTGGTTTATGACACCACAAGTGTTATAATTGAAGAGAATGCGGCCCGTGCCTTGGAAAGTTCGGTCTACGAGGTTTTGCCTGGAACCGTTACTGTTGAGATTATCAGGAGCAGTGGCAATCAACTCCGTGTCGACGATCCAAAAGAAATGCGGGAAGAAGAACAAAGGACAACCCTGATCTATCAAGGTCTCGATGGACAAGGAAATGTTCTCGGTTATGCTTTTGTCGGCGAGGCTAATGGGTATGGTGGTGTCATTCGGATCTTAGTCGGTGTTGATGAGGCGACAGACCAAATTCTCAACGCTAAAGTCTTGGCCCATAGTGAAACTCCAGGCTTAGGTGATAGGATCGAAGGGGAAAACTTCCGTAGCCGTTTTGTCGGTAAGATGGTGACGGATCCCATTGCGATCGGTCAAGATATTGATGGCCTTTCCGGAGCCACAGTTTCTTCGAGAGCGGCAGCGGACGCGGTCCGCCAAGGCTTCATTGATACGATCGCAGTCTACAGGGGAGGAGAATAACAATGGTTCTTTGGAAAGACTTTGTCCGCGGTTTGTGGGCAGAAAACCCCACCTTCCGCTTGAATATTGGTCTGTGTCCTGTGTTGGCTGTGACCACCAGTGCTATCAATGGCCTATCGATGGGTGCGGCAACCGTCTTTGTCCTGATCTGTTCCACCGCCTTGATCAGTCTCATCAAGGGTATAATCCCTGATAAGGTACGGATTCCCGCCTATATTATTGTTATTTCGACCTTCACGACCATCGTGGATCTCGTTATGCATGCCTATCTGCCAGATTTGCATAGTGTGCTTGGGATTTTTATACCTTTGATCGTTGTAAACTGTATTGTCCTTGGGCGTGCGGAAGCCTTTGCTGCCAAGAACTCGGTTATTCGCTCTGCCTTTGATGGGCTCGGTATGGGTCTCGGGTTTACCTGGGCATTAACCTTACTAGGTAGCATCCGTGAACTTTTGGGCTCGGGTACCTTGTTCGGCTTGGCCCTGATCCCAGAAGGCGCAACGACCCTTGGGATCATGTCCTTACCCCCAGGCGCTTTCATCACCTTGGGCATTTTGATGGCTGTGATGAACATGGTTAGTGCTCGGCAAAAAAAGATGGCTAGTTAGGAGGCGACATCCATGAATCTATTTACCATTCTACTCAGTGCACTGTTAGTGAACAACTTTGTCTTGGTGCGTTTTTTGGGAATCTGTCCCTTTATGGGTGTTTCCAAAGACGTTGATTCTGCTATCGGTATGGGCCTAGCAACGACCTTTGTTATGGTTGTTACAGCGGCTGCCACATGGTTGATTCAGTGGTTTATCTTGGAGCCAGCAGGCTTGCCATTTTTGCAGACCTTGGCATTTATCTTGGTGATTGCGTCCATGGTTCAATTAGTGGAAATGTTTTTGCATAAGACAAGTCCTTCTTTGTACCGAGCCATGGGTATTTTTCTGCCATTGATTACGACCAACTGTGCCATTTTGGGCTTTGCCATCATGGGTGTCCAGAACTCTTACAGCTTCATCGAGACCGTCATCTTTGGACTCGGTGCAGGACTTGGCTTTACCTTGGCCTTAATGCTGATGGCGTCCATTCGCGAGGATCTCCGGTTTGCCGATATTCCCAAACCTCTTAGAGGTGTTGGTATTGCGTTTATTCTCGCCGGTCTTTTGTCTCTGGCTTTTGGAGGCTTTGCCGGCTTAGTTTAAGATTTGTTAGGAGGGTTTAGATTGAATACCACATTAGTTTCCCTCATCAGTATGGGTTCCATGGCTGCCCTACTTGCTTTTGGTCTTGCTATAGCCTCCAAGAAATTTCACGTGGAGACGGATCCGCGAGTTGACGAAATAGAAGGCGTGCTACCAGGAGTTAACTGTGGCGCCTGCGGTTTTGCGGGGTGTAGCGCTTTTGCGGAAGGTGTTTCTTCAGGGCAAGCACCTGTTAATGGTTGTTCTGTCGGTGGTACCAGTGTAGCCAAGGCGGTTGCTTCCATTATGGGAGTCGAATCCGACGGACCGAAACGCAGGGTTGCGCAGGTTTTGTGCAAGGGAGGCCAAGCAGAGGCCAAACAGCGGGGCGGTTATGATGGTCCCAAGGATTGCCGGATTGCCCATGCCACCCAAGGCGGAGACAAAGCCTGTTCCTATGGTTGTTTGGGCTACGGTTCTTGCGTTGCGTCCTGTCAATTTGACGCTATGTATATGGATGAAAATGGTCTACCTGTGGTCATTGAAGATAATTGTACCGCCTGCGGAAAATGCGTGGACGCTTGCCCGAGAGACATTATTATGCTCGTTGACGAAGAGCAAGGCGTACACATTCGTTGCCGTTCGCTTCTGACCGGCCGTTTTGTTAGACAAGTATGTTCGGTGGGCTGCATCGCTTGCCAGCGTTGTGTCAAGGTATGCCCAACCGGAGCTATCTATATGGAAGATAATCTGGCGCGCATCAACTACGATAAGTGCACGAATTGTCGAGAATGCGTTGCAGTGTGTCCCATGAACACTATTGTGTGGCAGGACGGTAAAGTATTGCTCGAAAAAGTGGCAGTGGGCTAAGGGAGGGTTTTAGTGAGTGCACGTGGTGTCAATAAGGGACACTCCTTAGTAGTTTTTGTTGTCCTTCTAGGCCTTGGTATAGTTACGTTTCTGGCATACTACTTGCTTTATGTACCCTATCTCGAGGCCGCAAATGCGAGCACGCAAAGAACAATGATGCTCATGGATACCGTAGTCGACGTGAGGGTGGACGGACGGGAGCCTGAAGAGTTGATTAGCCAGGTGTTCGAATCCATGAAAGACTTAGAAGAAATGCTGTCTCGTTTTATCCCTGACAGCGAGATCTCTGAGATCAATCGAAGGGCTGGCCAGTGGGTCACGGTTAGCCCCACAACTCTTGACGTTATTGAACTCGGTTTGGAAATGGGAGATTTGACCGGTGGGGCGTTTGATATTACCATCGGCGCCGTTCTGGATTTGTGGGGTTTTGGCAGTGGCCAATACTATGTACCTTCGGAGGATGAACTTCAAGCAACCTTGGCAACCGTTGACTATACCAAGGTTGAAGTGGATAGGCAGCGAAGCCAGGTGCGGATTCCCCAAGGTACTGTACTTGATCTCGGTGGAATTGCCAAAGGATATGTCATCGATCGTGGCAGACAGAATCTGCGTGACGCGAATGTGACGCGTGCCTTTATCAATGCTGGCGGCGATATTTCTGCCATTGGGCGCCGCCCAGATCGCCAACCTTGGCGTGTGGGCGTACAAAATCCTGAGAAACCCGAGGAAATCCGCTGGATTCTCCCCCTCGATGATGAAAGTGTGGTCACATCTGGCGACTATCAACGGTTCTTTACCTACGAAAACGAGCGTTATCATCACATTATTGATCCTCGAACCGGTTACCCGGCCAGGGGTGTGATCAGCGTCACCATTGTGGGAGAAAACTCCGCTACCTGCGATGCTTTATCCACAGCAGTTTTTGTGTTAGGATGGGAGGAAGGGCGCCCCTTAGTAGAACGCCTGCCCGATGTGGAAGCAATTATCGTGAGTTCTACCGATGCCTGGATTTCTCCAGGTTTAGCGAAGGTGGTAACTCAGTAGCCAAAGGAGTGGATCGTATGTATGATGTGGCGATTATTGGTGGCGGACCAGCCGGTCTATCTGCCGGCATCTATGCCGCTCGAGCGAACTTGAAGGTAGTTATCATTGAACGAGGCTTGCATGGTGGACAGATGCAGAATACGCTAGATATCGAGAATTACCCAGGGTTTGACAATATAGAAGGGCCTATGTTGTCAGAGCATATGTACAACCAGGCTCTGAAGGTTGGCGTGGAGTGGAAGTATGGTGATGTGCAGAGCATTGATCTGGAGGGACAGCCCAAAGTGATCAAGCTCGGAGACGCCAGCTTGGAGGCGAAGAGTATTGTTATTGCTAGTGGGGCTACCCCTAGTGCCCTAGGAGTTCCTGGTGAAGCTGAGTTTATGGGGCGTGGGCTCTCCTATTGCGCCACCTGTGATGGAGCGCTTTACAAGGGAGCCGATGTGGCAGTTGTGGGCGGAGGAGACTCTGCCATCAAGGAAGCACTGCTCCTCACTGGCTATGCGAGTACGGTGACTGTGATTCATCGCAGGGATGCTTTGAGAGCCGCAGGTATCTTGCAGGATCGGGCCTTTGCCAATCCCAAGATTCGCTTCAAGTGGAGTTCTGTCGTTGAACGAGTGCAAGGTGACTCGCGAGTGAGTGGAGTCTTGATCCGCGATGTGAAGGATCATTCCACTGAGGTTTTGGCGGTCAAAGGTGTTTTCATCTATGTTGGCGTGGACCCCGTCACAGACTTTCTGAAAGGTAGCCCGATCCTTGATGCGCAGGGCTATGTTCTCACAGACCCGGATATGGCTACCTCCATTCCTGGAGTATTTGCCGCCGGTGATGTGCGAGCTACCTCCATCAGGCAAATTGTTTCTGCAGCAAGTGATGGAGCTACCGCGGCGTTGCACGTCTATGATTACGTGGAAGGACTGACTACTATCTAGAATATTTTTTTCCCTCCCCGGCCATACTACGTTTAAGAGGCCGCGGGAGGGATTTTTATGCGCTCAACACTAAGAAAAGCGTTCTTACCTTGCCTTGTGTTTGTTCTTATCTTTGCACTAGCGGGGGAGGCACGTGTGCTACAACGTGGTATGCGGGGAAGCGATGTCTTGTCCTTGCAGCAAGGCTTGTTCGAACTAGGATACGACCTGACCGTTGATGGCGTTTTCGGCTCCGAGACAGAGAGAGTGGTCAAGGCTCTTCAA
Organism: uncultured Clostridiaceae bacterium; assembly: GCA_964485345.1. GTDB lineage: Bacteria > Bacillota > Limnochordia > Darwinibacteriales > Darwinibacteriaceae > UBA5420. The sequence continues at coordinate 32,211 of CAZAJB010000006.1, read as the reverse complement.
GCTGCCATGGGTCTCCAGGCGGATGGCCTCGTCGGTGATGGAACAAAGGAAAGTCTCAACCATCTCCAGACAAGTATTGTTCCTCACACCGTACAAACGGGTGACAACTTGACGAAATTGGCAAACCGTTATGACACTACTGTGAGCAATATCTCCAGCTACAACGGACTCTCAAACCCTAATCGCCTCCTGCCCGGTCAAGTACTGTACATTCCCACCCCGAGCGTAGCTGCCCTGGCCCGCCTACCCTCAAGGAGGCTAACTCTCTTGTGGCCGGTACAGGGTCGCATCAGCTCCGGCTACGGTTTCCGGATTCACCCTGTCTTAAAAACCCGCCATTTCCACGGTGGCATTGACATCGTTGCAGCAGAAGGTACCAAGGTCAAGGCTGCGGCGTCAGGCCAGGTGGTGAGCGTGGGAACGAGAGGTAATTATGGCCTCGCTGTGGTGCTAGAGCACGCAGGAGGCCTGACTACTTGGTATGGGCACAACTCGCAAGTCCTAGTGCGTACTGGCGATCATGTCAGGCAGGGGCAGACCATTGCTCTTGTGGGCCGAAGCGGGCTCGTTACAGGACCACACCTAGATTTTCGCATCAAAATAGGGGACCAAACTGTGGACCCCCTAGAGTGGCTACCATAGATAGATTACTTGATTAAATGACCGAGGGAGTTCAGAAGGTCTTCCATCGCTTCGAGGCCACCATCATCATCACTGAGGGCTTGCTCAATGCAGACTTTCGAGTGCGATGCAAATATCCCCTTGGCAACTCCAGCCAGAGCCGCCCGGACGGCTGCAACTTGCGTCAGAACTTCACTGCAGGGTTGCTCCTCGTCTACCATGCGCTGCAAGCCTCGCACCTGGCCTTCGATTCGCTTCAGACGCTGAATCAGCTTTTCTTTCTCCATAGCGTAGCTACCCCCTTTCACCTGATCATACTTGGTCTTCTCTTGCCTGTCAAACTCCACCGTAGGTGGAGTTTCACCTTCAGCAAGGAAAAATCGAATTGGAGGCGAAAGATATAGCGAGGTGATGGGGATATGATCGCGTGCGTGCAGATGAAGCTATGTTCTGATGATTATCGTACCGAGGAGAGTTTTGCAGCGAGGATTATGGACGTCTGTGCGAGGGTTCGCGCCGAGGCCGGCGACGAACAACTTCTGGTCGTCTTCCCAGAGCATATAGGAACCTTCTGCCTGTTGTGTAATGCCCCAGATCGGGTCTGGTCGCAGGAGTCTTTTGCCAAAGCAAGCACAGTCTTGCTCCTAAAGCATGCTCCCAGGGTGGCCCATCTGATGCTTGTCCATCGCGTCTCTCCTGTGCGAGCCCTATTCTTAAGCCTCTCAAAGGAACTCGAGAGAATCTATCTAGGGGCCTTTACGCAGGCGGCCAAGAAGCATGAGGCTTGGATCGTGGCTGGTTCTGCCACCTTACGCTGGGGCCAAACAAGTAGAATCTTCAACACAACACCTGTGATCACTCCTACCGGCCATGTCTTGTATCGTCAACACAAAGTGAATTTAGTCGAGATGGAAGGCAAGGCAGGGCTCGATCTAGCAGCGGCTCCTTTGAATTACGTCAGTGCGGTGCAGAGTCCCTTCGGCAATCTTGGCATTGCCATTTGCTTGGACGCTTTTCATCTGGAAGTCAGGGAGCGCCTGACGAATCTAGGAGCAGACATCTTACTCCAACCTTCGGCCAATAATGGCCCTTGGAACGAGTGGCAACAGCAGGATTGGCTGCGTAGTAGCTTTGAGGCGGTGGCTCACAAGCACGAATTTCGTTTGGCCATTAATCCCATGCTGGTGGGGAGCCTGTGGGATATAGCATTTGAGGGCCAGTCCAGTATCATCGATCACCAGGGCTATGTACAAAGGGCCCAGACCCACACAGAAGAAGAGATCCTCTTTAGAAGAGGCCCCTTGGGCTGATTGGCCGCCCCTGCGGGCTCAAGATTTGCTGGTTGTAGGATATACACTTGATTGCGCCACGTAGATAATAAAGGCGAGGCACATGCCCGCTTGCCGTCACTCTGCGCATGGATACAGTGACAGAGTCACCTACCTCGGCCTGTGGTACTGCACTTAAATCTACCGTGGTTAAGCCCATACCAACCCGTCCTAAAATCGGTAAGGGTCCTAGGGTGTGGAAGACGAAATGTTTCCCCTTGAGCCCCTGGCCTAGAGCGTGCTTGATTTGGCGCCAGGGCGTAGAAAGGGGTTCTAGCTCAAGACCATGACTGTAGCCTACCGGGATCACTCCGATTCTGGTAGGTTTTTTTGTGCGGTAGAGCCGCCCGTATCCCACAGAATGTCCCTTGGGCAAAGTGCGCACCTGAATCAAGCGAGTTTTGAACTGCCAGGTTGGAGCCAACTCCCAGGGCGGCTGGGAGGATATGGGAGACTGACCGTAGAGTAAAGTCCCGACGCGCACCAGATCTAAGTGGCTATCGGGGAGTGTCAAAAAAGCAGAACTGTTGGCCGCGTGCCACAAGACATGATCATAGCCCCCTAAAGATCGTATCTCTTCCCGTAGTTCTAAGAACAACTGCAGCTGCCGCAGGGTAAAACCGCTCTGCCTAAAGGCCGCGGGAAAATGGGTCAGCACTCCTCCTAGCTTAACGAGGGGCATCGTAGCAAGCTCCTTGATCAGGGGTAGTAGGTCTTCTGGGGCCAGGCCTAAACGTCCAAAGCCCGTATCCACTTTGATATGAATGGTCACCCTTTGTCGTCTCGCCTCTGCTAACTTGGCGAGATCAGCGAGCAGATCTGGGGAGGTGATGGTTGGTAGAAGACGATGCTCAAGAAACAGAGGTAGCTGAGCAGGGAGGGGAGGCGCTAGGACCAGGATGGTAAGGGGAACGACCGCCAGAATCTCCAGGGCTTCTTCTAGGCTGCTCACGGCTAGGTGCGAATACCCTCTACTTTTTAGGAAGGTGGCCACAACGGGAGCTCCGTGACCATAGGCATTGCCTTTTAGGACTGGCAGGAGGCGAACCTGTGTATGGTCCTGAATGTTTGCCAGATTATGCCCTAGGGCACTTAAGTCTACTTCAATCCAGCACGAGTACGCCCCCGCATCCAATTGTGAAAGGCTAGGCCCCCTTGCCATAGGATGTATCCTCCTTGCCGAATGGGTCGATCAAACTCGCCCACATAGGTCTCAAGTTTCGCCCCAAAGCCTTCCTTAAAACGGTAGAGCCCGTAGAGGGGGTTTTCCTCCCTGAGATCACCAGACACTCCCCGAAAGTCATAGACTCGACAGCCTAGTCCCTTGGCCCAGCGGATCATCTCCCATTGCATGAGGTGGGAGGCCTGCAGGTTCCGCTGTTCATTACTGGAAGCCCCATACACATACCACACCCGATGGGGAAGGCGAAAACAGATGGCGCCAGCCAGGGCAGTGTCGTCTTTGTAGGCTAAGAAGAGTTGAGCTAGGTTATGTTCCATGAGATGATCCCACATGGCCTCAAAATAATCGAGGGGACGAATCGTAAAACGGTCGCGGACGGCGGTCTCCTGCAAAAGGCAGTAAAAAACATTAAGGGCTGTGCGGTTCTTCACCTGGACAACCTTGACGCCCTTGCGCTGAGCGTAGCGGATGTTATAGCGGGTTTTGCTCTTCATGTTTTGCAGCAAGCAATCGAGAGAGTTGCTCAGAGGTAGTGTCATGACATAACGGGGCTGCACACCGGCGAAATCCACTCCCGTGTCTACGAAGCGGAGATCGTGTTTGCGCGCACATTCTGTCCAGAGCTGGTCTCCCTCTAGGACCGGCGGGTCCATTTTCCAAACCAGGGCTTTTTCATCTCGCAATAACTTCGTGCCTGCTAGGAGCACGGCCTCTAAGGCTTTCTCGGAGGAGAAGAGGGGACCCCTTGGTGAGTAGGCCATGGTGGCCCCAAAGGGTAGTTTCTTGGTGAGGATCAGCGTGACTGCCTGAAGCCTGCCATCTTGAAAAGCCCCCAAGGGATAGTACATCCAGCCCGAGGTAGCTTTGAGCTTGCCCCACTTGGTTGTTTGCAGTACATCGCCCCTTGGATGCGTGGCGACAAAATGGTTAAACAGATCTTCCTTTTCCCATAAGAGCCTGGTTTCCACAATCCCGCTCCTTTCGGACTTCTCTCAGTATATGTACTAATTACTACAATGGTCGCGTATTTATTCTTAAGAAAGAAAGGAGGAGACGCATGCGAGCTTCAAGGACAGTAGGGATCGCCATACTTGCCATACTGGTCTCGGTTGCACTATTCCAAGGCCAAGCCAGGGCCCTTGAGCCACCCCCTGAGCTTAGTTCCATCGCTTATGCGGTGTACGATGGAGAGTATGGTTACTTGGCTCTAGAAAAAAACGCCTACCAGCGGCGCTCCATAGCCAGTATTACCAAAGTTATGACCCTACTTGTCGCGGTAGAACTTGTGGAAGAGGGTAAACTTGCCCTCGATGCACTGGTTACGGCAAGCGCCAAGGCCCAAAGCCGGGAAGGAACTCAGATTAATCTCAAGGCAGGGGATCAGCTCACGGTGGAAGAGCTCTTATATGCTGCTGCCCTTGTCTCTGCCAACGACGCAGCTGTGGCCCTGGCGGAGTATGTGGCAGGTTCGGAGGAAGATTTTACGCGCCTGATGAATGCCAAAGCAGAAGAGTTGGGTCTGGAGGATACCAATTATGTGGATTGCACCGGACTTCTCTCCATTTTCAGCAACAACTATTCCACCGCCTTTGATCAAGTCAGACTCTTGCAGGTGGCCCTGGATCACGAACTATTCCGCACCATACTCGCCACTCCAGATTATTACATCGAGTCACGGGATCGAAAGATCAAGAATTCCCATCCCCTCCTAGACCGCGGAGGAGTGGAGGGGGGTAAGACAGGGGCCACGACGCCTGCAGGTCATACCTTAATCACAGCATGCACGAGACAGGAGAAGCGATTGATTATTGTGGTCTTGGGGGCCCGGAGCCGAGAGGTCCGCAACCGGGAGAACGAGGCCTTGGTGGAGTGGGCTTTTGGCAATTTGCGCACCGTGATTTCCAGCGAGGAGGTCATAACACCGGTTCTAATTCCTGATGGGGTGGACCATCAAGTCAATGCCGTCCTGGCCCGGGAGTTTCAGGTGGTAGCCCTAGAAGAAGCGAACCTGGAGTATGAGACGGAGCCCGTAATCTTGCCCGATCTGCGAGCCCCCATTGACCGAGGCGACAAGGTGGGAGAATTGGTGGTGAGTCAGGGAGGCGAGGAGTTCGTCCGGTTGGACTTGGTAGCAGCGCAAAGCACGGGCTTGGCAACCTGGCTACGTCGCCTGTTCAATGGCGTCAATCGCGTGTTCAGGGGAGGGGGTGGGTGAGACAATGCGCAAAGTATCGGATCGACTGATTGGGCGGCGCATTCTATTTCTACTCCTAATCATGCTGGTGGGAGCAGGTTTCTTGGGCTTTCGCCTCGGTTTCTTGCAGCTGTGGCATAATTCCTTTTATCAGACCAAGGCCCTCGAACAGCGGATCCAAAGGATTCCCATCGAAGGACTGCGGGGAGCTATTTATGACCGCAATGGACTACCACTGGCCTTGAGCGTGAGCGCCCATACCGCCTATGCTATTCCCGCCGAAGTCGCAGATCCCCAGGCTACTGCCAAGGCTCTAGCAAGTATCTTGGCACTTGAGGAAGAGTTCATTTTAAATCGCCTTACGAAACGGTCTGCTACGGAGTGGTTGAAGAAAAAGATCTCAGACGATGAGGCCAGTGCGATTCAGCAACTAGGTCTACCGGGAATCGGTGTGATTCCCACATCGACCAGAATCTATCCCTATGGCTCGGTGGCACCGCAGGTGCTAGGCTTTGTTGGCATCGATAACCAGGGACTTGAAGGTCTGGAACTATATTATGATGACTTCTTGCGGGGAACACCGGGCCAAAAGGTCTTTGAGCGTGATGCCCACGGTCGGGCTTTGGAGGATGGGGTACGCGGTTACTTGCCCGGCGAAAAGGGAGGAGATTTAGTCTTAACCCTGGATATCTTCCTGCAAAGAATAGCAGAAGATGAGGTGCGCCGGGCTACGCAGGAGACGGCATCTAGGTTAGGTTTGATTGTCATAACAGACCCGAAAAGCGGGGAGATTCTAGCCACAGCCATTTGGCCAACCTATGACATCGAAGAGTTTAGCAAGTACCCAGCATCCACCCGCAAGAACATTGCTGTGACCGATACCTATGAACCTGGTTCGACCTTTAAGGCTATCACGGCAGCCATCGCGGTTAACGAAGGAGTAGCTTCCCTCAATTCATATTTCTTTGACCCAGGTTACATTCGGGTCTCCGGTTGGAATGTCCGCTGTTGGAATCGGGGAGGTCATGGTTCGCAGTCGTTTGTTCAAACAATGCAAAACTCCTGCAATCCCTACTATGCCAAACTGGCTCTTGATCTAGGGCCGGAGCGATTTTACGCGGGGCTCACGGACTTTAACCTAGGTCACAAAACAGGCATCGATTTTCCCGGCGAGATAGGGGGTACGCTGAGGAGTCCTGCACCAAGTGTACCGCTTGTGACTTGGGCCAATATCGGTTTTGGCCAAGGCTTGACCCTGACTCCCATCCAACTCATTGCGGGGTTTGGCGCCATCGCCAACGAAGGGATCTATTCTGTTCCCCACTATGTGCAGGAAATGGTGACAGCTGAGGGGAGTTTTCCTCCAGATATTCCTGAGCAAAGGCAAATTATCGGGGAAGCCGCGGCGGATACCACTGCCTATGTCCTCCGTTCGGCCGTGGAAGTTGGTTCGGGCAAGAGGGCAGAAGTGCCTGGATACGATGTGGCAGGGAAAACCGGAACAGCGCAGTTGGTGGAACATGGGCGCTACTCGCATTCCAAGATGGTGACTTCCTTTGCCGGGTTCGCACCCAAGGATGATCCAGAGATGGCAGCACTTTTGGTGCTCTGGGAACCGCAGGGTGCCTTCTATGGGGGGATTATTGCTTCACCTGTCTTTGCCCGCCTGGCGGAGAAGGTCTTACCCTACCTCGGGGTAGAGCCAAAGACCACGGCCCGCAGCACTAGCACTCCGCAGGTAGCAGCGGCGGATGTGGGAAATTTAGCTGTGGAAGAGGCGAGCCGCATTTTGGTCGGCGCCGGGTTTAGAGTCGAGGTCGTAGGGCCAGGAACTAGGATTGTGGGGCAGGTACCTGCGCCCGGGGCAATGGTCGATTATGGCAGTTATATGTATATCTACACCGATATTGATGAAAGCCAGGTAAGTACAGAACAGCCAAATCCTTACGGTGCCTAAATTCAGAAGGAGAAAAGCTCACAGAGGAGAATAAAAGATAGGAATTCACAGAACAAGGAGTGGGCATATGCTTGCGTTTCTGATCATCTTTATTCCTATCATCGGCGGCTTGTTGGTTTACACGCTAAGGATGAGTGACCGGGTGAGGGATGGGTTTGTTGTGGCAGTCACAGGAATCACGGGACTGTTGGGTTTGTCTTTGTATACCTATCTGCAAAACGTGGGTGTTGTGGTCTTGGAGTATCCGAGAATACTGCACCCTTTTGGCGTCTCCTTTCGGATCGACTGGCTGAGCGCCATCTTGGTCACGATTTCCTCTGTGATTTGGTTTTTGGTTACGGTCTATTCTATCGACTATACAAAATCCATGCACAATGTGAAGCGCTATCATACTTTCACTTTGGTTACCTTCGGGGCAACGCTCGGCACACTTGTGGCAGGCGATTTGCTCACGCTTTTTTTGTTCTTTGAGCTCATGAGTTTTGCGTCCTATGTCCTCGTGATTCAAGAAGGCGATGCTAAGGCGCTGAGGGCTGGCTTTCTTTACCTGATCATGACCATCGGCGGCGGTTTGGCGCTACTCTTTGGCATCTTGGGAGTTTATACGATTACCGGTTCCGTAGCGTTCACAGCGGGCGGTTTTTTGGCCACAAACTCTACTTTGTCGCTTCTTGCCTTTATCGGTTTTTTGATCGGCTTTGGTGTCAAGGCAGGAATGTTCCCTCTTCACGTCTGGCTGCCTGAAGCGCATCCGGTTGCGCCTTCACCGTCCAGTGCTTTGCTCTCAGGCATCATGCTGAAAATCGGTGCCTTTGGCTTGCTACGCGTGATTTTTAATGTTTACGAGTTCCGCTTTCTCAAAGAAGTTGGCTGGATCAACCTGTTGCTGGCCGGTGCAATTCTCACCATCTTGCTGGGATCCATTTTTGCCATTATGCAAACCAATCTAAAACGCCGCCTCGCCTATTCAAGCGTGGCCCAGATGGGTTATGTTCTGCTTGGCATGGCGCTCCTCTCGGAACAGGCCTTGGTGGGAGATATTTTCCACATCTTTACCCATGCTATCATGAAGTCCTGCCTGTTCCTGATCGCGGGCACCATGATCCTGCTCACCGGGAAGACAGAGGTCCAGGACTTTAAGGGAATCGGGAGAAGGTTGCCGATTTCTATGACCTGCTTCACCATGGCCTCGTTGTCCATGATCGGCATTCCGCCCTTTAACGGGTTCTTGAGTAAGTGGTATCTAGGCCTAGGCGCGCTAGAAGTCAATCAGCCCCTTAGTGCCCTCGTTCTGCTGATCTCGAGCTTATTGAATGCCGTTTATTACTTGCCCATTGTCATTAACGCCTTTTTTAAGAAGGAAGAAAATGATTTTTCCCTGATTAAGGAGCCACCTCTGAAGATGCTCTTACCCGTTGTCATTCTGGCAGTAGCCACGGTTATTTTTGACTTACTGCCAGTCAATGTCCTGCTCAATCTATCACAGATCACGGCTGCGACTTTGTTTGGTGGAAACTAAGAGTTTTTCTGGAAATAGGCACAGTGGGGCTGAAGGGGGCACTGATCACAGAGGGGCTTACGGGCTTTGCATAAGGCCCGCCCGTGGAGGATCAGCCAATGGTGGGCGTCGATCCAGGCTTCTTGCGGAATGACCTCCATGAGCTGCAGTTCTGTTTGATAGGGGTTTGAGGCGGTGGCCAAGCCGATGCGGTTGGCCACTCGGAAGACGTGGGTGTCCACGGCGATGGCGGGGATTTGAAAGGCGTTAGCCAGAACAACGCTGGCTGTCTTGCGCCCCACCCCAGGGAGTTCTTCTAGTTTTTCTCTCGTAGACGGGACTTCGCCTCCATGCTCCTCCACCAGGATTTGGGCTGTCTTGATCAGATTGCGGGCCTTCGTCTGCCACAGACCCGCACTTTTCACGAGGGTTGCCACCTCATCATATGATGCTTTGGCTAGGGCCTGGGCGGTGGGGAAGGCAGGAAAGAGCTTCTCTGTAATTATGTTCACCCGTTCGTCCGTACATTGTGCGGAGAGGATGGTTGCCACCAAGAGCTCAAAAGGGTTTCGGTGGTTTAGCGCGGTTACAGCCTGAGGATACATAGTTTGCAGTTGCGAAAGAACTTCTTGCATGAAAGTCACCTCAATCGTGCTTATCGATCTCCAAGATATGAAATCCATAGCCGTTAATTACGGTGGTATCGTTAACAATATCGATGCGGTTTTGCTTCACTCCGTAGCTCAAATGCGTATGTCCATGAATAAAGTAGCGTGGTCTAAACTTGTGAATAATTCTAGAGAACGTTAAAAACCCCTTGTGACAGGGATCTTCGCCGTCATGAATGCCAAAGGGTGGAGCGTGGGTTAAGACTATATCGATCTTGCGACCAAACAAAAATCTCCAAGCTACTTTTCTCCAGATCGCCTTCATCTGTCGTTCTGTATATTGGATGGCCGAACGGTGCTGGTGGTACATGGCACCTTCAAAACCTGTAATGGTGAGACCGTTTAGGTTAATTACTCTGCCGTGTAGGTCGTGGGCATTTTCTGGAGGATTGCTGGCAAAGTCCTCATCATGATTGCCCCTTACATAGTAGAGGGGTGCACTAAAGACCGACGTAAGATAGGATAGGTACCAAGTAGGCAGATCACCTGCGGAGAGAATTGCGTCGATGGAATCAGGAAAGCGGTCGCGCCGGAAATGATCATATAATTGTGGATCAACTGTGTCACCAACAATCAGAAATATCAAACTAGATCCTCCCAACCTTCCCAACGATCAGCGGGAACATTTCTAGTAAGGGCTAGACTCTAAGACTCCTCCTTAAGACGAGCATTCTCTGCTTGGGCTACGAGGCGTTTTCTTTGCACCTCAGCCATGATCTTCTGTTCGAGGGTAATGCCGGAAAGGCGTTCGAGTAGCCGTGGTGGTTGCAAGGTTGTGCTATAACGATCGGGCGCTTTGTACCAGACACCTTTAGGTCCGTCGACGGCCTCTACCTTGGCGTAATTGTCGATCAAGGTGACTCGGATTCCCCAGCTGTCGCCAGGGGCGATTTCTAGGTAGACGGCAGACTTATCGGTTGGTCGACTCCAGGTGCCCTGGCTCAACTCTTTTAGCAAAGCACTCATCCTTTCCCTCTTTAAGTATTACACACTTGTAGGCCAAATCCTAGTTAGAATAGGGGTGTGAATATGTTGCTAGTGTTAAGCCTGTGTATCATTTTGGGTCTTTGCAGCTCAAATTACGCCCTGGCCGAGTCTGTAGTGGCCCCAGGCATGTACTTTACAGTGGCCGAATGGGCTACAGAAGTGCGAGGCGAGAACGATTACGATCCCAACCCGAGCGGCGAGTTCACCAGGGGAGAACGTGGATATGCCTACTTGGAGATCGCAGATTTCGGCGTAGCGACGGAGGGGGATTTTTTCTTTCTGAGGCTTAATGTAGACGTGGCGTTGGAAACGAAGCATGGTTTGCGGCTCTTTTTCGAACAGGACGTTCTGGAGTTGGAAGAGTGGTATATAGAGCCTCCTGCGACCACCTGGTTCTACATCTACGTGGACGTTCCGTGGTGGGCACCGCGAGGAGTCTATCGTACGCTGATTACTGTACGAGACGGATTGACAGACCTCTCGCTTCAGGAAGTAAGGGAGATTGTGGTGCGGTAATTCCTCTTGTGAAAAAGGATGCAAGGCCTTTTTGTCGAATAGTTCACAAAATCGAGGAAACAGATTTTCGAGGAGGAATAGTATGACGCTGCGAGGGAGGAAAAAGGGGGAGACAGTTCCTCAGGGAGTTGTAGTCCGTTTGCCTGTGTATTTTCGCTATCTGACGGAACTGGATTCAGCAGGAGTAGAACGCATTTCCTCAGCCCAACTGGGCGAAGCGCTTGATTTTACCGCTGCCCAGATTCGGTCTGATTTGAGCTATTTCGGTTCCTTTGGCCAACAAGGGTATGGATATAATGTAGCCGACCTTTTGGACCAAGTGAAGCGGATTTTGGGGATTAAGAGGAAGTATTCTCTGGTTTTGGTAGGTGCCGGTAATTTGGGGAAGGCTATTGGTAGTTACAGCTGGTTTCGCGATGAAGGGTTTGAGATCGAAGCGATCTTTGACATCGATCCCCTCCTGATCGGAAACTACCACGGTGGATGCATCATTCGCCCCATCGACGAACTTACCGCATACCTGGGCGATCACCCGGCAGATATTGGTATTATCGCCACACCGAAGGAGGCAGGGCAAAGCGTCTGCGACTTGCTTGTAAAGGGCGGTGTAGACTGCATTTGGAATTTCTCGCCCACCCAACTTACAGTCGGTGATGAGGTCATAGTAGAAGACATGCATCTTACCGATAGCTTATTGCGCCTGGTTTTTCGCTTCAACGAGCAACACCAAGACCATGGTCGGGCGAATTAGGACCAGATCATAAGACTGGTTTGCAGGGATGTTGAGAATAGTGCCTAATATCCTAACACAAACGAGCTGAAGAGGTGTTCATGTGTTATTACAAGGAAAGCGTATTGCTATTTTCAATATCGCTAATAAGCGCAGCATCGCTTGGGCTATTGCCAAGTCCATGGATGCCCAAGGGGCTAATCTGATCTTGGGATACCAAAACGAGCGCAGCAAGGCAGCAGTGCAAGACCTAGCGAGGGAACTGAACAATAGTCCTGTGGCCATTCTCCCCTGCGATGTGTCGTTTCCTGAGCAGGTTGAAGAAGTACAAGATAGCGTGAGGGAGCAGGCGGGCACCATCCATGGGCTCGTGCATTCACTGGCCTTCGCACCGAGAGAATCCCTGCAAAACGCCTATCTTTTTACGGAAAGAGAGCATTTTTTGACTGCCTTAGAGATTAGCGCCTATTCCCTGGTGGCTCTGGCCCGGGCTTTAACCCCAGTTTTCAGTGATAAGGCTAGCATTACGACCTTGACGTACTACGGAGCAGAAAAGGTGATGCCGAGCTACAATGTGATGGGTGTTGCTAAAGCTGCACTAGAGGCCAGTGTTCGTTATTTGGCCTATGATCTTGGTCCGGCCGGGGTCAGGGTGAATGCCGTCTCAGCAGGACCGATTAACACCGTTTCTGCCCGAGGTGTCTCTGGGTTTTTGGATATTCTGGAGGTACACGAAGAAAGGGCGCCCCTTAAGCGGACGGTGGAAGCAAGGGAAGTGGGAGATACAGCTGCCTTTTTGGCGAGTGATCTAGCAAGCGGCATAACAGGTGAAGTGATTTACGTCGATACAGGCTACAATATCATGGGGTTCTAGAGGGTCCAGAATGACGAAAAGCGCCGATTGCTCGGTGCTTTTTTTATGGGCAAGTAACAGCCTCAAGCGTGTTCGCCCCCGCCCCAGTAGGTCATAGTCGTGACCATGACTACATCATGTCCTACTTGGAGATTTGCTTGCAAGAGATGTCTCAGGGCCGTCCACACCTCATCTTCGTTCCCTGCAATCGTGGTATCTAGCGATGTCAGACCAGGATGCATATCATAGTCTAGGGCATGCTCGTTCAAGAATTGGCTAGAGAGCCCCTGCAAGCTGGTGACTTCCTCTTGTTCCACAGGATATAAAGACACTTGTACTTTTAGCATAGAAAGGTACACCTCCTGAGAGTAGTATGCTCAGAAGGTGTACGCTTCAATCACTTATCTGTTTGGTACACAGACTGTTTGACCCGGAAAGATCACGCTAGGATTTGGGATCTGTGGATTGGCTGCAATGAGGGCATCGAGAGAAACGCCAAACCTCTTGGCAATACTCCACATGCTATCGCCTGGTCTCACAGTATAGGCAAAGGTTCCTGCCGGACACTTGCCTGGTGTTGGTGGTCTGCTCCCTGGCACACAGACGATCTGACCTGGGAAAATGAGGCTCGGATTAGGGATCTGTGGATTGGCAGCGATGAGAGCGTCAAGGGTTACTCCAAATCGTCTGGCAATGCTCCACATGCTATCGCCTGGCTGTACCGTGTAGCTAAAGGTCCCAGGTGGGCATGGGCCTGGCGTGGTGCGCGGCACGCAAACAACCTGACCGGGAAAAATCACGGCGGGATTGGGGATCTGTGGGTTGGCTGCAATAAGAGCGTCTAGCGTAACACCAAAACGGTTGGCAATACTAAACATGCTGTCGCCTGGCTGTACAATATAGCTAAAGGTTCCCGCTGGGCATTGAACTGGCGGCGGCGTAGTAATGGGCACGCAAACGGTTTGACCTGGAACGAGCCGAGCTGGATCGGGAATCTGCGGATTGGCGTCGATGAGTGCCTGGAGAGGTACGTTGAATCGGCGGGCGATACTAAACATGGTATCTCCTGGCTGCACCGTGTAGGCGAAGGTTCCTGTGGGGCAGACTACCTGGGGAATACATACAATCTGACCGGGACGTATCTGGCTTGGATCAGGGATCTGTGGGTTGGCTTGGACCAGTGCATCTAGACTGACGCCAAATTGGCGAGCGATACTAAAGAATGTATCCCCGGGACGCACCACATAAGGGGTGGTATTGGGTCCGCAGACCTGAGTTACTTCAGAGTCGGCTAGAGTTTCGGTTTGCTGTTCTTGATTATGGATGTTCTCGTTGTTTTCCAAAGTGAATCCTCCTTTACAAATCAATACCGCAGGGACTACGTTTCTCTATAGTCCTCGTTTACGGTTCATATCAGGATATGAAAGGAGAGGGGGATGTGTTCCTCTTGACTTCGCCAAAAAGCTATGCTACAGTAATTATAGTGTTCCTCGGTAGCTCAATGGCAGAGCATTCGGCTGTTAACCGAAGGGTTGTTGGTTCGAGTCCAACCCGGGGAGCCATCTTGAAAGCGACCTAAGGCAAAGGGTCGCTTTCTCCAGTTTACGAGCAAAATGCCCTTTAGGTGTATGTTCCTAAAGGGCATTTTCTGACCAAAATACTTCAGTCTAGGGCGTGCTCGGAATGACGGCCCAACAGATCAGGTAGGCGAGGAATCCAGTTCCATAGACTAGGCCAAAGATGAGCCAAATAAGGCGAACGATGGTGGGATCAATGTCCATGTACTCCGCAATCCCTCCGCAAACACCGGCGATTTTCTTCTCCCTGGAACGATAAATCCGTTTTGTCATGCTCAATCCGTCCTCCTTAGTAGATTTCTGGGTTGACAAGGTTCGCTGGCCGCTGCCCAGCTAAGACAGCTAGCACATCGCGCACAACCATCTCCACCATGTTGGAACGAGTTTCATCTGCGGCGCTGGCAATATGGGGGGCCAAGACTACATTTGGCAACTCTGCGAGGCCTGGCTTCAAGGTCGGTTCGTCCTCAAACACATCGAGCCCTGCACCATAAATCGTTCTGTTTTTCAGGGCCGCGACCAAGGCAGCTTCATCGACTACAGGTCCCCTGGCCGTATTGATCAGGACCGCTGTGGGTTTCATGGCTTCGAGTTCCGCTTGGCCAACGAGATGCCGTGTCTCGGGGGTCAAAGGACAGTGTAGCGAGACAAAATCCGAGATGCCTAGGAGGGTTTCGAGGTCAACATATTCCATATTATACTCTTTTTCTACAGTATGAGGAAGCCTAGTGCGATTATGATAAACAGTGCGCATATCGAATCCAAGGGCCCTCTTGGCTACTGCTTGCCCGATGCGGCCCGCACCGATGACTCCTAGGGTTTTCCCGTATACTTCTACACCTAAAAGAAGTTTTGGCGCCCAGCCTGTGAACTTACCATCGCGGGTCATGCTATCGCCCTCAATCACCCGGCGAGCGGTACTCATGAGAAGAGCCCAGGCAAAGTCAGCACTGGCGTTTGTCAATACATCGGGAGTATTACAGATAGGGATGCTCCGCTGGCCTGCCGCAGTCAGGTCGATATTGTTAAATCCCACCGCATAGTTGGCAATCACCTTGAGTCTACTACCTGCTGCAATGACGTCGGAATCGATAGGGTCCGACAACATGGAGATCAGGGCATCTTGGCCAACGACAGCTTTCACGAGCTCTGTTTTTGTCATATTTCGATCCGCAGGGTTCACTGTTACATGGCACTGCGAGTTTAACTGCTCCAAAGCAGATCCTGGTAGCTTGCGGGTTACAAACACATTATACATGGATTCACTTCCTTTCACCCTACTATTCTTGGTATCTACCGGAGATCCTTTTCAGGAAAAAAAGGAGTTGCGCCGAACCAAGCAGGGTTTCGGCATCTTGCCGTTGAAATATTGCCTTAGCAAGCGAGGAGAGTGAGCATGCGTGGCTACGGTCTATGTACTCGCCAACCAAAAGGGAGGAGTGGGAAAAACCACTTCAACCTATAATCTAGGGGTTGCGCTGGCCGATATTGGTCAGAAGGTGCTCCTTGTGGATCTAGATCCCCAAGGTGGCCTTACCTATTACGCGGGGTTCGAACCAGAGGATCTTGGGAAGACTATTTATCATTGCCTTGTGCGTAATATGCCGCCAGGGGAGATTCTTATCCGCAATGAATACGGTATAGACTTGTTACCAGCCAACATTGACCTTTCTCTAGCCGAGTTTGAGCTTGTAAATGCTCCGGCCAGGGAAAGACGCATTACGCGTATTATCAATGAGGTGAGGGACGATTATGATTTCGTATTACTGGATAGTCAACCTTCTCTAGGTCTCTTGACGATCAACGCCTTAGCCGCGGCAGATGAGGTCATCATTCCCGTTTCTTGTGAGTACTTGAGTATTCGGGGCACTCGTGCTTTATTGAAACTCGTTGCCAAGGTGAAGGGATCGCTCAATAGTAAACTGACGATTGCCGGGCTCTTGCCTACGATGTTTGACACTCGTACATTGCACGGTAGAGAGATCTTAGAGCTCCTGAGCACAGAGTTCCCACAGCTTTATTTATTTCCTCATACCGTGGCGCGTAGCATCCGTTTTGCAGAAAGTGCCAGGGCTCGGGCTCCGGTTTTTGAGGCAAAGATTCAGGTTCCCGGGGCACTTGCTTATCGAGAGTTGGCCCGCGAACTGGTTAAGGGGAAGAGAAGAATTTCGGTATTTGGGAGGAAGGTTTTTTAATGAGCACAGTTAGAGTAAGATTCGCACCAAGTCCAACAGGTGATCTTCATGTGGGAGGAGCCCGCACCGCCTTGTTTAACTGGCTTTTTGCCAGACACCACGCAGGCACCTTTGTTCTGCGCATTGAAGATACAGATGCGGCTCGTTCTACCGAGGCTGCTACGCAAGTGATTTTGGATGCCCTGGAGTATCTTGGGCTTGATTGGGATGAAGGCCCGGGTAAGGGTGGAGACTATGGACCTTATTATCAAAGCCAGCGTCTGAACCTCTATCATGAATATGCCACAATTCTGCAGGGCCGGGGCAGGGCCTATGAATGCTACTGTACTCCTGAAGAACTCGACCAGCGCCGACAAGAACAGATCAAACTCGGGCAAAGCACGCGCTATGATGGACGCTGTCGGCACTTGAGCGACGCCGAGAAGCTTGTCTACAAGGAGCAGGGGCGCCAACCGGTAATTCGCTTTAGGGCCCTAGACGATGGCGAGACTCTGGTTGAGGATTTGGTGCGCGGCACCGTCAGATTTGACAATGTCACACAGGTCGATGATTTCGTCATCTTCAAGTCCGATGGTATGCCCACCTATAATTTTGCCGTGGTGGTGGATGATGCCCTGATGAAGATCACGCATGTTATCCGCGGCGAAGATCACCTTTCTAACACACCGAAGCAAATTCAGATGTATGACGCCCTGGGCTTTGAGGCCCCGAAATTTGCACATATTCCCATGATCCTAGGTCCCGATAAGTCTCTCCTCAGTAAACGCCATGGGGCCACCTCGGTCACGCAGTTTTATGATGAGGGCTACTTGGCTTCGGCCATGGTCAACTACCTCTCTTTGCTCGGTTGGGGCTACGACGATTCGCAGACGATTTTCTCCACACCAGATCTGATCGAGAAGTTTAGTCTGGAGCGTGTGTCTAGGAATCCGGCGGTTTTTGATAGGCAAAAACTCGAATGGATGAATGGGGTTTATATTCGTGATCTACCCCTAGAAGACCTATATGAGCTTGCTCTGCCTTTTGCGCAGAAAGCGGGATTCTTGCCTGAGGAGGTTACCCCTGAAGTCAAGGAGTACGCTTTGCAGATTCTTAAAGAGCTGCAAAGTCGTCTAAAGCTTGTGGCGGATGTGGTTGATTTAGCTCAGTACTTCTTTAAGGATGACTATCCCTACCAGTTAGACATTGTACAGAAGTTTCTGACTAAGCCGCAGACAGAGGCCATTTTGGACTTCGTCTATGCTGTCATAAAGGATGCTCCCAAGCTCGATGAGGAGCATGTGAAACCGCATTTCCAAGAGGGTCTCCAGACCTTTGGCATTAAAATGGGTGAGCTGATTCAGCCCATTCGTGTGGCCTTAACTGGCACGAATGTAAGTCCTGGAATCTATGATGTCTTGGAACTCTTAGGTAAGGAGCGGGTGTTAGCCCGCATTGAACGGACAAAGACTATGCTCAGAGAAAAGGAGTTGATCTAGTGCAAACTCAAGTTAAGTGGAATGGCAAGCTCGGTTTTGTGGGTATCACAGGTTCCAATCATGCGGTAGTCATGGATGTGTCCAAAGAAAACGGCGGCGATGGGGCAGCGGCGAGTCCCATGGAGATGGTTTTGCTTGGTTTGGCCGGTTGTTCGGGCATAGATGTGGCTCTCATTGTGGAAAAGAAGCGGCTCAATGTGCGTGATTTTGAGATCTTTATCAAGGCAGAGCGGGCTGACGAACACCCGCAAGTCTTCAACAAGGTGGATATGACCTTTAGTTTTGAGGGTGATGGTCTCAGTCGCAAGGGACTTGAAGATGCGGTACGTCTCTCCCTTGACAAGTATTGTTCGGTGGCGGGAATGGTGAATAAGACAGCTGAAATCAACTGGACGGTGGAGATCAAAGAATAATGAAGATCTATACAAAGAACGGAGATAAGGGCTTCACCAAACTCGCTAATGGTGTTACCATTTCCAAACACGATGGTTTGGTGGAGGCTTATGGTACTGTAGATGAGTTGTCTAGTTTCATCGGTCTGGCCATCGCCAGTCTGTCTTGGAGCCATGTAACAGACGTTCTTGTTTGGGTACAAAAGCGCCTCTTTCAGGTCGCCTCGATCCTTGCCGGTGCGACAGGAGAAGTGTCCCTTGAGGATGTGGAACGTCTCGAAGGCGCCATTGATGCCATGAATGCTGAGTTACCCTCCTTAGAGAACTTTATCCTGCCAGGGGGTTGCCAAGAAGCCGCTCTGCTTCATGTGGCCAGGAGCGTCAGCCGCCGGGCAGAACGCTTGATTGTGGCTGTCGTAGATGAAATTGACGCCGAGCATGAATACGTTTTGCCTTTCCTAAACAGACTCAGTGATTTTTTGTTTTGTGCAGCACGCTATGAAAACCACCAAGCAGGGCTCTTGGAAGAGACGCCCTATGAGGTAGGCCCAGTTAGGTAAGGAATCGCACTGGCCCTTGCTTTTTCTTGGGGGATGTGGTATATTCGGTTACAGAACTGGGGGATCGTCTAACGGCAGGACGAATGACTCTGACTCATTTAGTCTAGGTTCGAATCCTAGTCCCCCAGCCAAACGTCATCGAAGCCCCATCGATTCAGATGGGGCTTTTTTTGAGAGAATGAGGCGTCTAAAGCCGCTTGATGGCTTGATAGACTGCTAAAGTCTTTTTGGCCATTTGCTCGCTGGAGAGGTGGGCTAGGGCGTAAGTGCGACTCCAATTCTGCAGTTTCTTCAGTTTGTAGGAAGAACGAGTCAGTCTAGACAGGTCTTTTTGCAGTCGTTCGTAGGAATAACGGGCCAAGTTTCCGCTGAAATCGAAGTCCGCCTCGGTAACTAGGGTCGGTGAGATAGTACCGTCATAGCTTTGCTGCATCAATAAGACGGCGCAACCCGAGCTCAGTGCTTCTCTGGCGGTGCGGCCGCAGGCGGCCACGATTCCCGCATTTTGAAAGTGGGGAACGAGATCGGCCTGCCAAGGCTTAAAAATCGTTTTGGCTATACCGGGATCCCAGTTGGAGATAATTTTCAATGGTCCCCTCGTTACCTCTTGATGAGCCTTGGCCAAGTGTCTCAGGGCCTCTATTCGTTTTCGTTCTAGGCGACCGATATAGACAATGGTTTTACGTGGACTTTTGTCGCCTTCTGGTGGAATGAAGCGCTGGGTATCCACACCATTGGGGATCACAATCACCTGAGAGTTGAGATGCTCAATCTCCCGAGCGACATTGGGTCCAATGGCAATCACGGCGGAGGCATCCATCAGCAGGTAGCGATAACGGGCCTGGTTAAAACCTAGACCATGGCAGGTAAGAATATAAGGGAGATCTAAGCGAAAAGATAATAGCTGAGCCCTTTGAAACAAGGTTGAGCTCTGGCCATGAATGAAGTCTGGCTTGAACTTGCGTGCGAGGCCGATCAATGTGGCCAAATCAGCACCTTCAGAGAAGGAGATGCTCTGTCTAAAGAGAGAGGGCCTGTAGTGTGTCCGAAACAGCTTACTGTGGATTGTTCCAAAGGCTATGTGTACATCTACGCCTAGAGCCTGCATCTGTTTGGCTAACTCCAGGACATGGGTGGTTTGCCCGCTTAGGAAGAAGTCAGAGAGAAATAGCACTTTCATGGACCATCCTCCTTCGTTACGTACTACATATACCTTATGCCGCTGCCAAGAAAGAGTAACAAGAATCTGATGTACTGAGGGGTGTGGTTGTGAGCACAGGTGTCACAATTGTTGTTGGGCTGTTCGGAGGATTAGGTCTGTTTCTACTGGGTATTCAGCTCCTGGCCGATGGCTTGCAGAAGGCTGCTGGCGAGCGTATGCGGCGCATTTTGGAGCTCTTCACGTCGAAGCCCATCAATGCAGTCTTGACGGGTGCAGCAGTCACTGCTCTGTTGCAGTCGAGTTCTACAACGACGGTGATGATTGTAGGCTTTGTGAACTCCGGTCTCATGACGCTCAGTCAAGCTGCGGGCACCATTATGGGAGCCAACATCGGCACAACCATCACGGCCCAAATCGTTTCCTTCAATATCTATAGTCTAGCCTATCCGTTGATCGCTATCGGTGCACTCTTCTACTATTTCTCCAAGAAGAAGCTACAACGTTATGGTGGCATGGGGATGCTTGGATTTGGCCTCTTGCTCTTGGGCCTATCGACGATGAGTACCTCTGTGAGTCCTGTGCGGGAGTATGAGCCCTTTTTACGGTTCCTCATCGCCATCGGCGACCGCCCCCTCTTAGGTATTCTGGCGGGTGCCCTTTTTACCGCCATCGTCCAAAGCTCCAGCGCAACGACGGGTCTGGTTATCGCCTTTTCCTGGCAGGGCCTTTTGAGCCTTCCCGCTGGGTTGGCCCTCATTATCGGAGCTAACCTAGGAACTTGTATAACAGTTGTGTTGGCTTCTTTGGGCTCCCCTGTCACCGCAAAAAGAACTGCCTTGACTCATGTGCTGTTTAACCTAGCCGGAGTGCTTTTGTTTGCTATCTTTCGCCAGCCCTTCACCAGGCTGGTGCTACTGACAGGCAGTACGGTGGCTCGGCAAATTGCCAACGCCCATACCTTGTTTAATGTGCTCACCACACTGATCCTATTTCCACTCCTGCCTCGTTTCGTCAAGCTCGTCACCGCCATCGTGCCAGGCGACGATGGGATTTTCGAGTTTAAGCCAAGACACTTGGACGAACGCTTGATTCGAACACCTGGTGCCCTAATCAGCGCACAAAACGAGGCCGTACGCATGGGAACCTTCGCGGTGGACATGGTTGAGGAGGCTGTCAGCGCATTTATTGAGGGACAAACAGATCGGATCGCTGACATACAGCGGCGGGAAGAAGTGGTCAACTTCCTCGAAACCGCCATCACTGCTTACCTAGCCAAGGCAAACCAGCACTCCATGAACGAGAGTGAAGCCAGGGAAATGGTGAACTTGATGCATATTGTCAACGATCTGGAACGCATGGCCGACCATGCGGTCAACATCTCCGAGTTGGCTGAAGTGCGCGAGCTCGGTCGACTCGACCTGAGCGATGCAGCCCGGGACGATCTGCTGAGCATGTTTTCTGAGGTGGATCGCATCTCCCGCGGCGTGTTGGAAGCTTTGACCGAGCATGATGTGGATCAAGCCACTCGACTGATTGCCGAAGATGACAAGGTGGATGATTTGGAAAAACGTTATCGCACCAACCATATTGGACGCCTTAACCAAGGGCTTTGCAGCCCCGAGGTGGGTGTATTGTTCTTGGATGCCGTCAGTAATCTAGAGCGGGTTGCAGATCATGCCCACAATATTGCGGAAGCTGTGGCGGATCTCGCCTTCGCCAAATAGGCCTTGAGCGGTCAAAACGACCGACTTTGCAGCGAATGATTTAGACGGCAACAGGTTATTGTACAGAGGGAGGGTCTTAAATGGGAGTATCGGATCAGACACGTTTGTTTTCCGCCATTGATAAGGAGACTAACGATACCAGGGAAGTTTTAGCGAGAGTGTGGACTGCTTTGACAGAAAAAGGGTACCAGCCCCTAGACCAGATTGTAGGTTATCTTGTCTCCGGCGATCCTTCGTATATTACGGCCCATGGCGATGCTAGGCGTCTTATACAATCCATCGAACGAAATGACCTTTTGGAAGAAATCGTAGCAGACTATTTTAAGGGATTAGCATAGGGAGGCGGATTCTATGGCTCGGTTAATGATTGAAGGTGGGAAGCCTCTCCGCGGGTTGGTGGAAATTAGTGGGGCGAAAAACAGCGCCCTTGCCATTATTGTAGCTGCAGCATTAGCCACAGAGGGTGAGTGCGTGCTAGATAACATTCCTCAAGGTAGCGATATTGGCACGATCTGCCTAATTCTGCAAGATTTGGGCGTAGGTGTCTGGTTTGACGATCAAGAACGTTTACATATTCGAGGGTCAAGCCTCAATCAGCACAAAGCATCCTACGACCTAGTGCGCAAGATGCGAGCTTCCTTTTATAGCGCAGGCCTACTCTTAGCCCGTCTTGGCAAGGCTGAGGTGCCGTTGCCAGGTGGTTGCGCTATTGGTTCGCGGCCTGTAGATTATCATATTAAAGGCTTTGCCCAAATGGGCGCGGACGTTTCTATTGAGCACGGTTACATGAAGGCGGAAGCCACAAAACTACAGGGAACACAGATTTATATCAACAGAGCCAGTGTAGGAACGACGATTAACATCATGATTGCCGCTTCTTTGGCCCAGGGTACCACCATTTTGGAGAATGCGGCTAAAGAACCGGAAATTGTGGATTTGGCAATCTTCCTCAATGGGATGGGAGCAAAAGTTCGCGGTGCGGGGACGGAGAGCATTCGAATCGAAGGTGTAGAGAGCCTGCACGGTATTGAGTACTCCATTATTCCAGATCGCATTGAAGCTGGGACCTTTCTTTTTGCTGCAGCCATTACTGGCGGGGATATCCTGATCAAGAGTGTCGTAGCCGAGCATTTACGGGTTCCAATTGTCAAATTAGAAGAGGCTGGGCTCTCCATCACCCGGGGAGATAACGAACTGCATGTCAAAGCTCCTCAGCGTCTCAACCCAGTGGATGTGGAAACATTGCCTTATCCTGGTTTCCCCACGGATTTACAGCAACCCTTGGTTGCATCAATGTGCCTCGCCGATGGAACGAGTGTGGTCAGAGAGACCATTTTCGATCGTTTCCGCTATGTGGATGAACTCAGACGGATGGGCGCGGACATTAAGATCGAGCAGGGGACGGCGATCATTCGGGGTGTTCCGCAGCTCACAGGCGCTCCTGTTGAAATTACGGATTTGCGGGCTGGCGCGGCCCTAGCCATAGCCGCCTTAGCGGCGGAGGGGCGGACTGAGCTGTACGGAGTGGAAATCTTGGACCGAGGATATGAGTTTTTCGAAGACAAACTGAAGAAACTCGGGGCCACGATTTACCGGGAAGAAGCGGATAGATAAAAAAGGGGCCCAGGCCCTTTTTTGTTGATGGGGGTGAAGAACGGTGGCTGTACAACTGTATACCCATAGTGATTATTCCTTTCTAGAATCGGTCTGTAAGGTAGAGGATTTGGTGAAACGGGCCGCAAAGCTTGGCATCAAGGCTCTCGCCCTGACCGATCGCGGGACGACCGCGGGCCATGGTGAGTTGGAGCATTACTGCCGGAAAGAGGGGATCAAACCCATCTTCGGCGTAGAGCTTGATGTGCAAGATGTAGGCGAGGTGGTACTTTTGGCCTTGACTATGGCTGGGTATGTGAATCTTCTGCACCTAACTTCGCTTCCCAAGCCCGTGCCAAGGAGTGATCTTGCAGGGCGTAAAGCTGATCTAGCACTCCTCAGCAAGGAACAGCATACTTGGCTAGAAAGGGAGTTTGGCTCAAATTACTATATCCGCCATGAACTCGGTCAGAGTCTCGATCATTTTGAGGTCTTTCCCCCCGAGAAGTTCGTCCTGTGCCAGGAGGTATGTTATTTTGAGCAAGGCTCTCTACTAACCCTTGAGATTTTGGGAAAAATCAAAGGAGACGAGAGGACGCTACCCGCATATCCCCTTTTATCCTGGGAGGATCTTTGCAGGGAGTTTGCAGGCCCAGAGATCGTCGTCAGGAACACACTCGATCTTGCCCAGCGCTGCCAAGATATCCAGTTGCCAAAGGAGCAGACTTTGCCGCCCGATCCTGAGGGAGGCAGTCTAGAAGATTTGGTTTGGCAGGGGGCAAAAGAGCGCTTCGGCGATCTAGATCAGCCTGTTTGTGAGCGCTTAAGCCATGAGTTAGCTGTCATCAAAGACTTGGGCTTTGAAGATTATTTCTTGATCGTCGCTGACATTGTACGTTTCGCTAAAGGAGCAGCGATTCCCGTTGGACCAGGAAGGGGCAGCGCCGCGAGCAGTTTGGTCGCCTATTGTCTGGGGATTACCGAAATCGACTCTCTGCGTTGGGGACTGCTTTTCGAGCGTTTTTTAAATGCAGAAAGAAACAAGCGTCCTGATATCGACTTAGACTTCTGTTATGAAAGGCGAGGCGAGGTTCTCTCTTATCTTGTGAGCCGGTTCGGACGTGACCATGTGGCGCAAATTGGAACCTACGGTACCTTTGGACCGAAGGGAGCTGCCCAAGCGGTCAAAGCGGTGCTTGGCCAGGAGAATGTCGCGGTGACGCGGGAAATTCAAGGTTTGAAACGACATCGTTCCACGCACGCCGCGGGCGTGATCGTGACCGCCAGGCCCATTCAGGAGATTAGCGCGGTGTATCTTGATCGAGACCTGCCCGTAACACACCTCGATATGTATGCCCTGGAAGACTTAGGCGTGCTAAAAATAGACTTGCTGGGCTTGAGGACACTAACTGTGTTGCGGCAGATGGAAGAACTGGTTAAATCGGTGGAGGCGGGTTTTTCCTTGCAGGAAATCCCCATACAGGATGAGAAAACCTTTGCAATGCTTAGCGCTGGTCATAGTTTGGGCATTTTTCAGCTGGAGAGTGAGTTCTTTCAAGATCTCCTTAAAAGGCTCAAACCCCGGTCATTCGAAGACATCGTGGCCCTTTTGGCCCTTGGTAGGCCAGGTCCTCTAGGCATGTTTCCAGACTATGTGGCGAGGCGCGATGCTGCTCGGACCATCCGTTATCCGCATCCTGCCTTGGCAGAGATTCTCGGCGAAACCCATGGCTTGATCTTGTACCAAGAACAGGTCATGTTGATCGCCCATCGCATAGCTGGCCTGTCTCTAGGGGAGGCAGATGGGCTCCGCAGTGCCTTAGCAAAGAACGACCCACAGGCTACGGGCCGCTGGAGAGAGCGCTTTATTGTCGGTTCTCAAAGCAGAACCGGACTTTCTAGCAGCGAGGCAGACAGTCTTTTTTCCAAGGTGGCGGAGTTTAGTGGGTATGCCTTTAATAAGGCCCATAGCGTGAGTTATGCCCGCATAACTTGGCAGGCGGCCTACTTGAAAACCCACTATCCGGGAGCGTTTTTTGTCACCCTGCTCAACCAGGGGAGTTCGACGCAGGAGAGCCGCCTAATTGTTCGAGAGGCGCAGGCCTTGGGCTTACGAATATTGCCACCAAGCGTCGTGCACTCGACGATAGGGGCTGTTTGGGAAGGGGAGCAGTTGCGCCTTGGTCTCCTAACGCATGGGCTGGTTGCGCCTAGGAGTGCCCAGACGATTTTCCAAAGGCGGAGGAACTGGTCAAGCTTGGCCCAGTTCCGAGAGGCCACCGGGCTCGATGAGGTCACCCTAGAGAACCTGATTCTCTCAGGAGCTCTGGACGATTTGGCGGGACGCAATACGCATCTAGAGGAGCTGGGACGGGAGCCAAAACGTGAGTTAGAGCTTCTTCACCTAGAGAAGGAACGATTAGGTGTCTACGCAAGCATGCATCCCTGTAGCCCTTTCATACCCTTGATCAACAACCTCAAGGGTGAGTTGGATGTGGTGGCAGGGGAGATCGTGGAAAGTCGGTCTATCAAAGGGATGCGGCATGGGGTCCTTGATACACCAGAGGGCTGCCGCCAATTTCAGGGCCCCGAAGCATGTTTTGCCCCGTTGAGCCTTGGGGTGGGAAGTCGAGTTGCGCTCTTTGGTACGCCGGAAGTAGCCTGGACATTTCCCCTTGGTCCAACGCTCTTAATCACACCGAGCCCCGATCATCTCGACACAATCAAGACGGTGCTAGAGGGGCAATGGGGCTCTAGGCCAACGATCCTTCTCTTGGGAGGGGCCTATCACCTACTGCCCAAGCTGTTTTGGGTGAAGGATGTGGCGGAGATTAAGGCGCGTTTGGACGCCGCACAGATTGTGTACACATGGTTGGATCCTTGGAAAGAAAACGTTTAGTGGAAGGGATTTTTTCCGCATTACAGAAATAGTCTAGCGTGAAGCCATGTTAGTGAACAAGGAGGGCGCGATATGATGTTGACGGTCGTTTACATTGCCCCTAATCGCCCTATAGCAGAAATGTTGAAAGAGCTATTGGAGGGTGGTGGGATCCTTGCCATGCTGCGGCCGCTGGGTCCGCCGCATCTAGGGGATTCCGCTAGTGTGGAAATATTAGTGTCGGAATCTGAAGTCGAAGAGGCCAATGATATTATTGCAGCTTCTTTTGGTTAAGGTGGAGTAGTATGCTCAATGTGTTTAAAGGTAAACCAAAATATATGACGGTACGAGCCCTAGAAGAGCCCGAACGCAAGGAGTTTCCAGATAACTTGTGGACCCGCTGCGATTCTTGTGGCAAGATGATTTTCAACAAGGAACTGGAAAAGGAAGCATTCCTCTGTCCGAGCTGTGGTCATCATTTCAGGATCACCGCTGTTAGGCGCCTGGCCATGTTGGTAAAGGCGGAGGACTTTGAGGCATTGCCTCCGCTCGTGGCTGCGGATCCTCTGGGTTTTCCCGGATATGCCGAGAAGATTAAGACAGCGCAAGAACGCACAGGACTCGATGACGCAACCCTCATTGGTAAGGCGATGATGAAGGGCTCACCCTGTATCTTGGGTGTGATTGACTTTTCCTTTATCGGTGGCAGCATGGGTTCGGTGGTGGGTGAACAATTGGTGCGGGGTTTTGAAAAAGCCCTAGAAGAGAGACTCCCCGTCGTCATTTTCTCCGGCGGGGGAGGCGGAGCCCGGATGCATGAAGGGATCTTCAGTCTGATGCAAATGGCCAAGACAGCGCAGGCTGTGGGCAAGCACAGTCGCGCCGGCCTTTTCTTTGTCTCCGTCTTGACTCACCCTACCATGGGCGGAATTTACGCTAGCTTTGCCTCCTTAGGCGATGTCATTCTGGCTGAACCCGGTGCTTTAGTCGGTTTTGCCGGCCCGCGCATTGTGGAGGAGACAACCAGGCAAAAACTCCCTCGCGGTTTTCAAACGGCAGAATACGCCTTAGAGCATGGGATGGTTGACGATATCGTTTCGAGGGCCCGCATGGGAGACTACGTGGGGCGCCTTTTAGCGTGGCACAGGTAGGTAGGTGAAAAAAGTGCAAGCATTTGAATGGGAGAAACCCGTCTTGGAACTAGAAACTAGGATTAACGAGCTGAAGCAATTTGTCCATAGCACGGACATGGACTTCACTCAAGAGATTAAGACCTTAGAACGAAAGGCATCTAGGCTTCGTAAGGAGATCTATGCCAGTTTGACCCCCTTTCAAAGGGTGACAATGGCTCGCCATCCCAAACGCCCCACTACGCTGGATTACATCAGTCTTTTATTTGATGAATTTATAGAGTTTCATGGAGATCGCAGTTTCAGGGACGACCAGGCAATTGTAGGCGGGGTCGCCCTTTTTGAAGGGAGACCTGTCACAGTCATCGGACCGCAAAAGGGGCGAGACACCAAGGACAATATTGCCAGGAACTTTGGCCTGCCCCATCCTGAAGGCTACCGCAAGGCACTTCGCCTGATGAAGCAGGCTGAAAAATTCGGCCGCCCCATTATTACACTCATTGATGTGGTGGGGGCTTATCCTGGTATCGAAGCCGAGGAGCGCGGACAGGGTTTGGTGATTGCCCAGTGCATTGAAGAGATGTCTTTCCTGCAAACGCCTATTCTCTCCATTATTACTGGTGAAGGGGGTTCTGGGGGAGCTTTAGCCCTGGGAGTCGGAGATCGCATTTTGATGCTGGAAAATGCCTGGTATTCTGTGATTTCCCCCGAGATGTGTGCGACAATTTTGTGGCGTGATTCCTCAAGGGCGCCAGAGGCAGCGGAACTATTGCGCTTAACGCCTACGGACTTGTTGAAATTTGGTATCATCGATGATGTTATCACGGAACCCCTAGGAGGGGCCCATCGTGACCATACTACGACGGGTCTTCAGATGCGTTCTTTTATGCGGCGTTACCTAGCAATGATTACGAAGAAGCCTCTAGACCAGTTGGTTGAGGAGCGTCTGGCTCGATTTCGCCAGATTGGCGAGTTCAATGAAAAAGCCATGGCCGATTTGTAGAGGCCTGAAGAAAGGGGAGAAGGACGTGGGTCGCAGAATAGGAGTTTTAACCAGCGGAGGCGATGCTCCCGGCATGAACGCAGCAGTGCGTACGATTGTACGGACGGCCCTCCATTATAATTTAGAACCTTGGGCGATTTATCGCGGTTATCATGGCTTAATTCGCGGTGAAATTGAACCCATGGATAGCCGATCTGTCTCGGGTATTATTCAAAGGGGAGGCACGATCTTAAAGAGTGCCCGTTCGGATCAATTTAGGACGCCTGAAGGGCGTGCCAAAGCTGTGGACATGCTAGACAAACACGGTATCGATTCGGTAATTGTCATTGGTGGTGATGGGTCGTTTCGAGGTGCTCTGAGTTTACAGGAACTAGGAGTAAAGGTGATCTGCATCCCTGCCACCATCGATAACGACATCGCCTGTACCGACTATTCCATTGGCTTTGATACCGCAGTGAATAATGTCATGGATGCTGTGAACAAGATC
The DNA here is from genome assembly GCA_964485345.1 of uncultured Clostridiaceae bacterium. GTDB lineage: Bacteria > Bacillota > Limnochordia > Darwinibacteriales > Darwinibacteriaceae > UBA5420. Next base: position 3,497 of record CAZAJB010000006.1, on the reverse strand, counting down.
CGCGACACGGCCAGTAGCCACGAAAGGGTCTATGTCGTGGAAGTCATGGGAAGAGCTTCTGGTTATATCGCCCTTTATTCGGGGTTGGCAGGAGGGGCCGATGTCATCTTGATTCCCGAAGTGCCCTACGATCTGGAGCAGGTTTGCCAACAGATTCAAAAGGCCAATAGCATGGGCAAGACCTACAACATCGTCATGGTGGCCGAAGGCGTACGCCCGATTTCCGGCACAAAGGGTGACGGAAGTCCGTCTCTAGAGATTGGCCGTTACATTCAAGAACGAGCCGGTTTTGACACCCGTATAACAATTCTAGGGCATATTCAAAGGGGCGGTGCTCCCACAGTGCGCGACCGACTCTTGGCCAGTCGTCTAGGCTATCATGCTATTGAGTTGGTGTACCAAGGAAAGGGCGGTAAGATGCTCGGTGAAGTAGACCAGGCTGTGAAGTCCTTTGATCTTTCGTATGTTCTGGCACAAGAAAAACAGTTGAACCTTGACTATTATCACCTGTCCAACATACTCTCATCGATCTAGATAAAATAGGAGGTCAACTATGCGCAAGACCAAGATAGTGTGTACGATAGGGCCAGCCAGTGACAGTCCAGAAACCATCAGGGCATTGCTTCGTGCTGGGATGAATGTGGCTCGGCTCAACTTTTCTCATGGTGCTTTAGATGAGCATTTACAGCGAATCAATCATCTCCGGGAGGCGGCTCTGGAACTCGGGGAGAATTTGGCTCTGCTCCTAGATATCCAGGGACCGAAGATCCGTGTGGGACGGTTGAAAGATGGACCTGTAGAGCTTATACCAGGCCAGGAATATACTCTGACTGTCGATCCATATCCGGGCGATGAGACGAAAATTCAAGTGGATTATCCCCATCTGAATCGGGATTTGCGTCCGGGTTCGGTGGTCTACATCGACGATGGCTTGCTTGAGCTCCGGGTTCAGGAAGTCAAGGGTTCTGATGTGATCTGCCAAGTTGTGATTGGAGGAGAACTGAGTTCTCGTAAGGGATTATCACTGCCTGGTGTTGATGTGGATTTACCCCCCATTACCAGGGAAGATGAGGAACACATTCGCTTTGGTGTCAGACATGGAGTGGACTTTATTGCTGCTTCCTTTGTTCGTAAAGGAGAACATGTGCAGGCGGTACGTCAGATGATTGAAGACTCTGGAGGAACCCAACACATCATCGCCAAAATTGAGAGCAGTGCTGGTTTGCGCCATATTGACGAGATCATTGCCGCTGCCGACGGAATCATGGTGGCCAGGGGGGATCTCGGCGTAGAAATTGCCACAGAAGAAGTACCCTTGGCCCAGCGTATGTTGATTCGCAAGTGTAATCAGGCCGGTAAGCCTGTGATCACTGCTACCCAGATGCTCGATTCTATGATTCGCAACCCTAGGCCAACTAGGGCTGAGGCCACCGACGTCTCCAATGCCATTTTCGAAGGAACCGATTGTGTTATGCTCTCAGGTGAAACCGCCACGGGCAGATATCCTGTTAGGGCGGTTCAGGTCATGGATCGAATCGCTCGCCGTATGGAGCAAGTGATCGATTATGGTGCGCTTTTGAGGGAGAAGGCAAATGAAAGGCGGAGCGAGGTTGATCAGGCAGTGACCTTAGCTGCCTGCCAGGTCACGACCGATTTGCATCTTGGCACCATGATTTGCGCAACATTTTCTGGGGCCACTGCAAGGTCCATATCCCAAAAACGCCCTAAAGCCGTGATTTTTGCCATTTCCCAAAACCAACACGTCGTTAGGCAATTAGCCATGTCTTGGGGTGTTGAAGCGGTCTATCAGGAGCGCCATGGTGATGTGGAGGAATCCATCCATGGTGCTATTGCCAGTGCGACGGAGCGCGGGCTGCTGAACCCGGGCGATGTGGTTACGATCATCACCGGTTCATCCGTGGGGATCCCAGGAACCACAAACATGCTGCAGGTCCGAAAGGTTGAGGGGTCTTGAAAGTAGGGAAACTATCAGGGGATATGCTAGAGCGGATGGTGTTATCAACCATCCGATTTGTCCGTGACGATGTCTTAGTCCATGCTGGTCTCGGTGAAGACTGTGCGGTGATTGATTTCGGTGACGAGGTATGCTTGGTGACAAGCGATCCAATTACCGGAGCAGTGGAGGGCATAGGGGAGCTAGCGGTCCATGTGGCCTGTAACGACATAGCTGCCAACGGCGGAACCCCTGTGGGGGTACAAGTCGTGCTCTTGCTACCAGAACATACCAGGGAAGAAGAGATTCATCAGATTATGGAAGAAATCCAAGTGACTACCGCCGGGCTTGCAGTGGAAGTCTTGGGTGGTCACACTGAGATCACGAGCAAGGTGGCGGATCCGGTCGTTTCTATCACAGCCATCGGTCGAGCGCCTAAAGACCGCTATGTTACTTCGAAAGGTGCTAAGCCAGGGGATGATGTGATTATCACCAAGGGCGCGGGAATTGAAGCCACAGCCATTTTAGCTAGGGACTATGGCCATCTCCTGCCTTTTCGGATTTCACCCGAAGAGATCTTGAGCTTGACGAAACAGCTTTCGGTCGTGCCCGAGGGTCTTCTTGCTGCGGAGTATGGTGTCCATGCCATGCACGACATTACCGAAGGTGGTTTGCTTGGAGGTATCAGGGAGGTCTGCCAGGCGGCCAAGGTGGGGGCAGAGATCAGAGAGGTCGACGTTGCCATACCAAAACTCACTGCGTCAATCTGCGAACACTTTGAGCTTGATCCCCTCGGACTCCTGTCCTCTGGTTCCATGCTAATTATCGCCCCGCAGGGTGAGGAGCTGGTGGCGAGGCTGCGTGAGATTCAGGTGCCCGCCTTTGTGGTTGGGAGCATCATCGAGGGTGACCACCCCATTGTGATTCGCAAGACAGGAAAAAGACAGGCCATAACAGCTCATGTAGAAGACGAACTATGGAAGTTCTTTGCGAGAATTGAAGGAATGGTGGAATAGCGATGCAGGCAAATCCTGGTAAACAACTAACGCTAGAGGTTGAGGGTAAGGCGTACTTACGTATTCCCGTACAAACGGGTCTGATTCAAGCTACAGACAGTATTATAGAGGTTGTGCAACGTTACACAGAGGGAGCCCTGCAGAGTAACGATCTAGTTGTTGTGAGCGAAAAGGTCGTTGCCATCAGCCAAGGCAGAGCGTACCGGATTAGCGAGATTAGGCCGTCACGGCTCGCCGTTTTTTTGAGCCGCTTTGTCCATAAGTCGCCCCACGGAATTGGTCTAGGCATGCCAGAGACGATGGAACTGGCCATTCGAGAGGTTGGCGCACTGAAGATCATCTTTGCCAGCATCGTTGCTGCCATTGGCAAGCTCTTTGGCGTCAAAGGCCTATTTTATCGGATTTGTGGCCCTCAAGCCCGGGCAATTGACGGGCCTTGCGAGTACACAATCCCTCCCTTCAATGACTATGCGGTCCTAGGACCTAAGGATCCTGACCTAGTAGCCAGGCAGATCAAGGAAGCGGTG
>CAZAJB010000005.1:73415-75446 GCA_964485345.1 uncultured Clostridiaceae bacterium | reverse complement strand
GGAAATCGGGCTCATAATCACAATTCATACTTAACCCTCCTTTCTCTAAATCATACTATGCCAACTGCGAAATGCGGTGCGTGGCTCAGAAGAAAATGTCTGAATGTCCAGGCTGCTGCATACCTTAGTTGTGAGGAGGTGTGGCTTTGTTAATCAAGATTAGGCATGCAAAATTCAGTGGGGTTGAGCTGCGCGATGGTTCCTTGGTAATCCACTCTATGCAGGGAAAGGCTAGGGTGTTACAGGACAGTATCGTTGATTTCGCGATTGTGGTAAGGGATGAGTTGATCCACATTGTGGGCTTTGTAGACCAGACTTACGCCTGGAGCTTTAGGGGTACAGATGACTTCAAGAGCGAACGCGTAGAATTCGGTCAACTCTATGGAGGTGGGGGCCAACTCGTCAGTGATGAAACTGGCAATAGCCATCTTCTCTACTTTGTCAAGCAGGCTGTGGGACATGGCGTTCAATTGAGGCACCAGACTTTCAGCGACAAGTGGAGTGTTCCGCAGACTGTATCAATTAATGTTTTCGCTGAGCGCTCGAGTTATGGTGCGAGCTGGCATAGTGATGGTTACTTGCACTTGGTCTATTGTGGACATGTCGACCACCAACTCCTTTATAGAGTTTACGACCTAGAACGTCGTCTCTGGAGTGGGGCGGTAGTGTTTTCTGAGGAAAGGTGCAGTCATCCCCAGTTCATACCGGTAGCAGGACGTCTTTATCTGTTTTGGCAGGAAGACCAGAAAAAGAATGTTTTGCGGGTCCGGCATAAAGACGAAGACTGGTCAACGGTTACACAAGTGTCCTCTGGAGACGGTCATGTGTCGAATGTGGGATATTTTTTCCAGGATGGGCAATGGATAGTCTATTGGGGTGAAGAAAGCAGATTCTGCGCGGCACCATTCGACCGCTGGTGGGAAAGGGAGATGATCAACCGCGAGGACTTTGATTACGCTTGGTCGGTAGAAGGGCAGCACACCATTGCTGTTTATGAGCCAAAGGCGGAGATTCTCGCAGCCATACCTGAGCCGAAGATACCACAGCAGGTAGAGGAGAAAGGCGAGACAACGGTCCCTGTGCCAACGCCTGCCCCCGCCCCAGCGCCCGCTCCAGCCCCAGAACCCAAGGACAAAGCGGAAGAGAAGCTACAGGCAGCCTTTATGGAACAGGCTTTTCGCACTCTGCAGGAGTGGGAGAAAGTACGGGAGGAGATGGGACGCTGGCAGAGAGAGTTCAAGCTACCCGAACCGGTTGACCTTGCGCCCTTAGTAAGTAGGATAGAGCGTCTAGAACGACGCTTTCTTTCTCTACAGCAGGGTCAGGAGCAAAGCAAAAAGCTCTGGGAGGGCAACTTTAACCAGTTAGAACAGGGGTTGGCCCGGACGAGAGTGCGCCTTGACGCCTTGGAGGATACGGAAAAAAACAAATCTCGCCCCTTGTGGGAGAGGCTCCTTGGACGGGGTTAACGCATATACTAGTCCAATACCAGGAGACTGGAGGGCTAGATATGGAGATCATTGTTTACGGGAAAGCAAGTTCACCCCTGTCGTCCTGCGGGGGATGAAGGAAAAACATGCCTCTGGGAGAGGCCATGTTGTATCTGAAACGTGCTGTGAAAAGAGGTTTTGGCCCTGGAATTAACGTTCGACTCCTTGACGTGACAAGCCGGGACGCGCAAGATAGCTGGAAAAAAGAGCGGCCCTTGCCGCTCGTGATCATCGATGGCGACGTTGTCTTCAGGGGGAGTTTTTCGGTGCAGCAAATTGTAAAGGAGTTGTATCGAAGGACCAAGGATAGGTAATACCAGTATTTACATTTCAAGCTGATTGTCCAACCCTGTTATAATAGGACGAAATATACTATTATCATCTAGGAGGAAATCAGCTTGAAACGAATTCTGTTGTTTGTCCTAGTCTGTGTTCTCTTGATATCACCGCTAACCGAGGCTTCCTGGGGATGGTGGGCACCGACCCAACCCAACCTGCAACCGCCTGCCTGGAACGAACCAAGCTGGCCCAGTCCAAGCCC
>CAZAJB010000005.1:64616-73315 GCA_964485345.1 uncultured Clostridiaceae bacterium | reverse complement strand
AACCCAACCTGCAACCGCCTGCCTGGAACGAACCAAGCTGGCCCAGTCCAAGCCCACAGCCGAATCCCAATCCGAATCCCAATCCGAATCCACAACCAAATCCCAATCCGAACCCGAGTCCTGTCCCTAGTCCAGGAACGCCCATTCTGCCAAGCCAGCCGAATGATCCCGGATCGAAAGTTCCCTTGCCCAACCCCTCGCTCAGCAGTGATGAGCAGAGCCTGATTAACCAGGTGAATCAGGAAAGGACAAAAAGCGGTCTGCAAGCACTGCAAATCGATTACAGTCTTGTGTCCCTGGCAAAACAGAAGAGTCATGACATGGCGGCCAATCACTACTTTTCCCATGTATCACCGACCTTGGGTACTGTTTACACAATGTTGGATCGGGCCGGCGTCAGCTATTCCCGCGCTGGCGAGAATATAGCACGGACAGGCAGTGTTGCTAGGGCCCACCCGTTGTTTATGAACAGCGCTGGTCACCGTGCCAATATCATGCATTCTGGCTACACACACATCGGTGTTGGTATCGTTAAGCAGGGGACAAGCTATCATGTAACCCAAATATTCATCAAGAAATAGTACGAGAGTGGTGCTGTTGCAGCATGAACTACCAATAGTTCATGTTGCAGCAGCTTCTTTTGTTTAGAAAAGGATGACCAAGGCCACTTGGATTAGCCCAATCAGCAAACCCACGATGGCTCCGAAAAACTCAATGTAGCGGAGCTCATTTTTTGCCACCTTAAGGACTAGCCCCTCTAGGTGGACAAGGTCGAAGGAGTTGATTTTGGACTCCACCAGGTTTCCAAGAAGTTTGTTGTCCTTGAGCTCCTTGCTGAAGTCATCACTGAGCTGGGCGAAGAGGTCCTCGATCTCTGCACTCACCAACTCGTCGATGTGATAGCGAATCTTGTCTTCGGCATGTTCCAGAATGAACCGGGGTAAGATGCGCTGGATCCTTGCGGCTAGATTATTGGTGATGAGACCCGCCACCCTTGCCCTGGTTTCCTTGGTATTCACTGCAGCAATGAGCTCATCGGTGGGTAGGAGATCGTCATTGAGGACCTCACCCAGACTGCGGGCAATCTCTAGTTTTCGTTTTGGCAGAACACCCAAGAATTCGAAGCCAAATAGGCGAATGGGCTCTCTCGGCCAGAAGAGCATTCGAATCGCGATCACATTCGTTCCCCAACCAATGATAGCGGCCACAATCGGTAGCGATATTAATTGCCAACTCATGAGTATCCCCCTTGTTTCGTGTCGTGAGGTTGTCCTAAGTATACCTAACTCATCGCGAAAATCAACAGGATTTGCCGAGTGAGGCTCGAAGAACATGTTGGAAGGAGGGAGCGACTTGAGGGGTTGGAAGGTTCTTACACTACTACTCGTAGGTGTCGCCCTATTATGGGAGACTCGACCCGCCTACGGTCTGGCCTACACCGGCGTTCTTCTATTCTTCCTCTTCCAGAGCTGGCAAAGAAGAGTTGCAGGTAAGTTGGATGTAAAGCGTTCGCCCGAAGAACACTTCTTGTTTCCAGGTGACAGCGGTGTTTTGGCGCTGCACATTACGAATCCCACCTCTCTGCCCCTTGCCTGGATTTCGGTATACGATGGGATCCCCGGGAGTCTTCGTACCGGTAAGCATCCCCCAAGAGCCGTCTTTTCCCTCGGCCCCCGTGCCGATCATGAAGTCTGCTTTCAAATTACCGCCCGAGATAGAGGAGTCTATCGACTTGGACCGCTCGATGTCTTTGTGGGTGACTTTTTCGGCATTTCGACACAGGCCCTCAAGGTAGATGAGGGAAAGACGGTTGTTGTTTTCCCCAAAGTCTACGAGCTTGGGGAGTTGGCTCTTCCGGCCCGTCTTTCCTTCGGTAGTTTCAAGGCATTACAGCCCATAAACCCCGATCCTACGCGCCTCGCCGGTCTGCGTCGCTATCAAGAAGGGGATCAGCTCCGCAGCATTCACTGGCCGGCCACAGCGCGAACCCAAACACTGCAGGTGAAGCAATTTGACCATACGGTAACCGCAACCTGTGTACTTTTTCTCGATCTGCATAAGGAAGCTTACAAGGTCTCCGGGTTCTACGCCGCCATAGAGTTGGCCATTGCGACAACGGCTTCGTTGGCCAGCCATCTGATTTTGCGAGGAGAAGCCTGTGGAATGGTATCCAATGCCGTCTTGGCGGAGTATTTGCCAGACGATTTGGTCGCATCACATGGTCAGGGAGTGATTCGGATGCTGCCCCGGCAGGGCACCTCGCAGCTCACACAAATCATGACAGTTCTGGCAGGTGTTCAGCCCCAACAAACACGGGATTTTCTCGGCCTACTTCGAGAATGTACCTCCGCAGTAGGGGGCGCCACTATTTTGCTGTGGGTGGTCCCCCGGGACACCCCGGAGCTCATAGAACGGGCTTGGAAACTCGCAAAAAAGGGTCGTCAAGTGCAGATTTTTGTGGTGGAGGAGGTCTGTCACCAAGAGCTCTTGCAGCGTCCCCTCGGGTCAGCCTTACAGGTTTTCTCCGTTTCGAATGGAGGTAGGTTCGTATGAAGCTAAAGGGCCTCCTACCTGCTTTGGCGGCATTATTTAGTTCTACTGTCGTTGCCATGTGCGTTCACTACCTAGGTCTACTTTTCCCTCCCTTCGCCGTTCCATTCTGGCTAGGCTTTGTCGTGCTCCTGAGTGCCTTGGAAAGTGCCTATTTTGCTGCGCACTACTTGAACCGTCGAACACCCTTCCTGGTTCGCATTGTGGAGCTTGCCCTGTGGCTTGGCCCACTTTATTTTCTGGCTGACCGAGTTCTTCAGGTCTTTCTCGTCTATAGCGGAGTGGTCTTTGCCGGTTGGGTGATCTCTCGGGGCTATGGTTCGCAACTAGCATTTATGGAGCGAATGGCAGATTACCTGGGTGACCAGGGAGCGGCTACTGTAAACTGGGAATACGAATCCCTTGCGAGCCGGGACTCAGGCGGAGCGCCTCTGCGGTTTTTTTGGTGGCGTTTAGGCTTCTATGGCGTCCTCATGTCCCTCTTGGCCATTGCCTGCAGAACCGCAAACATTAGCTTTACGAAGGTAGAACTTGTCTATAGTCGGGTCTTAGGTAGTATGGCACTAGGTAGCGGCCTAGCTCTACAGGGAGGTGCCTATCTCTTTCGCCTCCAGATTCTCTGGTCCCATGCTAAAGCGGATGTGAGTCCAGCTTTGGGCCGCATGTGGGCCCGAGGACTTCTTGCTCTTCTGCTCCTTGTGGTTCTAGTTGTGAACGTGGCCCCAGTGGACTATTGGCCATTGACAGCACAGCGGATTGGCGAAATGATGCGAGGCCTGGTACGTGGTCCAACTCTATTTCCGTCGCCGCTGGACTACTCTGAAGCAGGGCCGGTTTTTCAGGAGGAACAGGATCTGGCGTTTCCCGAAGAGGTAGCAATAGGCCCTTGGGGACTTCTTGTTGCGGCTGGGGTCTTTCTAGTCTTCGCTGGAGTAGGATTTTTCTTTCTCGTGGTTATGGGCTTTATTATCACACAAATGATCGGCGCAGAGTTTGAGCGGCTTCGAGGCCTGCCAAGGTTGGCTGTGCAAGTGTATCTTGGAATGCGGAATGCTCTGCGACGTTTGCTTCATCGTATGCGTAGCGTCAGAGCCCGTTTACCAGTGCTGGTGCGAAGGCAAAGGGTGAAGGAGTCCGAAGATACTCTCATCGACCTGGGATCTCAGGACAGAAGGCCCATGCCCAAGGGAGTCCGTGCAATGTTCCGCCGTATTGCCAAAGAGGGAGGGAAAACGGGTTTGAGGTTTTCACCTACCCTAACCGCCTTAGAATATGGACGAATTTTGCATCACAACCTTCCTAAGGTGGAGCCCGCGGTGGATGAGTTTCTCGCCGGGTATCAGAAGGTTCGTTACAGCAATCAAGAATCAAGCCCGTCGGATCAGGCACGCCTTCTTGCAGTTGGTACCGAGATCATCGAGGAAATAAAGAATTTGAGGAGAGAGGAATCGCATGGCACAGGTATCCGTCAGTGATGTTGCAGAATTTGGGAAAAAAGTCGGCGCAAACATCGCCAAAGTCATGGTGGGGAAAAAAGAGGCTACAGAATTGCTCCTAGTTGCCTTGTTGAGTGATGGACATGTCTTGCTCGAAGATGTACCTGGAGTGGGGAAAACCATGTTAGCCCGTTCTCTAGCCGCATCTTTTGGTGGCAGTTTCAGCCGTATTCAATGCACTCCCGATCTGCTTCCCACAGATATAACAGGTCTATCGATTTTTAACCAGAAGACGGAGGACTTTGTCTTTCGACCGGGTCCCATTATGGCGCAGATTGTGCTAGTTGATGAGATCAACCGAGCGACGCCCCGCACCCAATCGAGTTTACTCGAGGCCATGGGTGAAGGTCAGGTTACGGTGGACGGAAAGACCCATGAACTGGGTAAACCATTTATGGTTGTGGCAACACAAAACCCCGTAGAATTTGAAGGCACCTTTGCCTTACCTGAGGCTCAGCTCGATCGCTTTTTCCTGATGGTGAGACTCGGCTATCCATCGATAGAGGAGGAAAATCAGATCGTCTTGCGCATGCAGGGGAATCATCCTATTGCAGACTTAGGGGCGGTAACCGATCCCGCTGAGGTGAGGCAACTGCAAAGAGTGGTTATGCAGGTTTTTGTGGAAGAATCCGTTCGAGATTATGCGGTCCGCCTAGTTCGCCGTACCCGGGACCAGTCTCAGGTGCAATTAGGAGCATCGCCAAGGGGCACTTTAGCCATGATTCGAGCAGCCCAAGCTCTTGCTGCACTAGACAATCGGAGTTACGTGACCCCTGATGATGTGAAGTCTATAGCCATTCCTGTCCTGGCGCATCGTTTGACGTTGAAGGCTGAAAGTGTGCTACGGGGTATGACTGCAACGAAGATCGTAGGCGAAATCATGCACGAAGTTGAAGTGGGAGCTGAGCGTGGCTAGCTTGCCCCTACAAATGGAGGCCTAGGATTATTGTGATATCCATGGTATAATGCGAAAGATTGGACAATTCGACAAAGGGGGGAAGGGTCGGGGTAGTTTGCATTTTTGCCGAAATAGACAGAATCGTGGATATAGTTGAAGTATGGTCAAGTGCAGCTACTTTGACAGCTACACATGGGGGAACGATTTTTCTTAGGCATAGCGGACAATGACCGTTTTGCATATGCCGTGATGGGCGACCTTTCGGGCAAGATTATTGCCACTAGCGTTGGAGGCTCGGTGAACCATCATTATTGGGGAATGGAACAAGCTCGAGAGAATTTCCGGGATCTAGTCCGGCAAACAATAGGGTTAGATGGCTGTTCGCGCCTGGCCGGCGCTTGCTTCACGTACAAAGCGGACCTCGCAGTAGACGACTGGAGAACTTGGGATCTAGTTGCGGGTTTCTTGGAGGACAAAAAGGTGATGGTGGAAGACTTTGCCAAAAGCTCTCTCTTGGGGATGCGTGGCGGTCAGAACCGTTTGCTCCTGGTTGGGGGCCATTGTGGCTTTGCTGTACTTGAGGACGCGGAGGGTAGGCAGTTCCAAGTTAGGCATGATAGGCTAATGTGGAATCCCCTAATCCGAATGAATGGTAAACTGCAAGAGGTAGATCGGAAGCACTCAGGACAGTGTGTGGAAGGCCTCCTACATATGAAGACCCAATTTGCTATGGGAAAGTGTATGGACACTTTCGCAGGTAGCCTCGACCACCTTGCTCATGGTGGCAGCCTGTTGGCCCTGGAGTTGGCCCATAACATCGCCTTTGATCTAGTACAAATGGCTGCGAACCTGTCTAGTCGATCCGGAACTCATGAGCCAACCATTGGATTGTATGGGCAAGTGCTACTGGGATCGGAGACGATTCGCTCGAGGGTGCGATATCTGTTACCGTTACTTCTTCCCCATTGTCGAATTGTAGATGCCCCTTTAGCTCCTGCTAAGGGCGCCTACATTTCTTCGCTGTTAACAAGGAGTTCAGCTCTGAAAGCAGAAGTGATCGACAACATACTCGCCTAGCAAGAAAGGATGATGCTACTTGGGTCTCACATCTCACATTTTTGAGAAAACGGTTACGAAACATCTGAACCTGCCTTATCTATTGTATTTGCCTCAAGGCTTTGAGGAGAGGGAGGCGACAAGGTGGCCCTTGGTGGTGTTCTTGCATGGTGCTGGCGAGCGCGGGGAGGACCTGCTGCTAGTTCCTAGACATGGGCTTATCCGTGACGTGCAGGAAGGAAGGGAGTTTCCCTTCATTATACTGGCACCGCAATGTCCCGTTGATTGGACTTGGGATCGTAGTTTGGATGCGCTGGATTATCTGCTTGAGGAGATCATTGCGGCATATCCAATCGATACGGAGCGAGTTTATCTGACAGGACTCAGTATGGGTGGCTATGGAACATGGCATTGGGCATGCCACCAACCTCAGGCTTTTGCAGCCCTTGTCCCGATTTGTGGGGGAGCAATGCCTCTAATGGGCTTCCCAGCGCGGGTGGAGGCCATAAGGCACGTGCCTACGTGGGTGTTTCACGGCGACGATGATCAAGTCGTGCCGAGACAAGAATCTGACAAGCTCGTCGCGGTACTGCAGGGTCTTCAAGCCCCGATCCGCTACACGAAGTATGCGGGCGTGGGGCATAACGCCTGGAGTCGCGCTTATGCTGAAACAGAGTTATTCCCATGGCTCTTAGAGCAAAGAAACATGGAATTCCGATTGAGGGGGCGAAGTGTTTGTGAGTGAGCAGATTCGTGTTACAGTGTGGAACGAGTATCTTCATGAGCTAGAGAATCCGGCGATCGGTGGCGTTTATCCCCAGGGGATCCATGGTGCGATTGGAGAATTCCTTGCGAACGAAGGGGATATGCAGGTTCGTGTTGCCACATTACGCCAGAAAGAACATGGCTTGACTGAGGATGTGCTTTTGCAGACGGATGTGTTGATCTGGTGGGGACATAAGGCCCACGACGAAGTGGACGATGCCGTGGTCGACAGGGTTCACAAACGTGTCCTGGAGGGAATGGGTCTGATTGTCTTGCATTCAGGGCACTTTTCCAAGATTTTCAGAAAACTTATGGGAACCACCTGCAGTCTGCGCTGGCGCGAAGCTGGAGAAAAAGAACGTGTCTGGGTGATTGAGCAAGGACACCCTATTGCGCAGGGATTGGACCACTATTTTGAGATACCTCATACCGAAATGTATGGAGAGCGATTTGACATACCCGCCCCTGATAGCTTGGTCTTCGTCAGTTGGTATGCTGGGGGCGAAGTGTTTCGTAGCGGGTGTTGCTATCACAGAGGCCGAGGTAAGGTCTTCTATTTTGCACCTGGGCATGAGACGTATCCCATTTATTATCAGCAAGAAGTTCAGCAGGTCATCACCAATGCAGTGCGCTGGGCACAGCCCGTTTGGAGTCGAGCGAGTCAGATCGCAAACGATCGGGTAGCGCCCCTCGAAAAGCTGGATCAATAGCGTTGCAGAAGCGCGATCAGAACAGGAACGATGATGGGGACCAAGGCAGAGAGCACTGTTCCTGAGTAGAAGGCGACTAGGGTAGTCTGGGCGTCGGTACTTTGCGCAATGATGGGTAGTGTTACATCCATGGCGGTGGCTCCTCCAGGCGCTACCGCAGGCAAGTATCCCACTTTTTTCGCGACGATGGGAATCAAGAGAATGGCAAAGACCTCTCGAAAAACGTTTGTTAAGAGGGCTAGGGCTCCGGTCGTTACTTCATAATCTTGGGTGATAATGACCGCCGAGAGGGAGTACCAGCCAAAGCCTGCCCCAGCCAGAGCACCGTCCCCCATCGGTACATTAACTGCCAGACCGGCAAAGATGGCTCCCAGCAGGGAGCCTAATGCAACCACAAAGGGAACCGCCAAGCTAATTCTTGGCAGGTTCTTTATTTTTCTACCTAAGTCGGCATCTTGGCCTAATTCGAAACCTACGGCGAAAAGCAGCACAGCCAGGGAGATGTCTGAGAGCGGACCAAGAAAATTAGACGTTCCTTCTGGCAACAAAAGGAGTCCAGTGAGAGCACCGAGGACGAGGCTGCTAAGGATTTTCCCGGTCATCGAGAAGTCCTCCTTACCACCGTCACCAGCCACACAAAGAAGACGCTTCCAAAAATGGCACCCAGGCTCAAGACGATGGCTTTTAGCCCAAGGATTGGCAAAGCACTGGTGAGCTCGGGATTGGATCCCAGGGAAAGACCCATAGAAAAAAGGAGCAAGACAAGGGCGAACTGGCCAATCTGGCTTACTCGACTGCCCAAGGTTGAAGCAAACCGATTCTGCCTTGCGGCGGCAAACCCGAGAATCAATGCGCCTAGGAATAAAAACATTCTAATCGCCCCTTCATAAGAAAACCACCTGCTAAGACTTCTCTTTGCGCTGTTCGGGTCCTGTCTTCCGCAGAAAAATTATGCGACTAGCAGGTAAACGAAAATCCAGGGTGAATATGGATAGTATTCCAAATTGAGGGAGGTTACGATCGTGAGAAGGTCGATTCTATTAGCTAGCTTGGTCTTGATTGTGGTGGTTTTGACGGGTTGTTTGGCCCCGAAGGTCAATGTCAGAATCGCACCGAATCCCATTAAACTCAGTGCAAAGCAACTCTACGCGGATGATTTTAACGTTAAGGGTCTAAAACTGCACTTGAGTACCTCGGGATTCAGCGTGAACTATACAATTGGGG
>CAZAJB010000005.1:13867-64516 GCA_964485345.1 uncultured Clostridiaceae bacterium | reverse complement strand
GGTCTAAAACTGCACTTGAGTACCTCGGGATTCAGCGTGAACTATACAATTGGGGGTGCTGTGATCAGCGTCGTTGATGACAAGGGAGATCCTGCTCTGGAACCTATTACAGTAGAGATTGGCAAAGGTACACCAATCGTTCCCGGTATCGAAATGACGGAAAATGGACCGGAGGTCTCCTTGGGGGAGCTTTTCGACTATGACGGGAGCCCCACTGAGGAACAGTTTATCAAGTATTACAACGAAAACTGGAAGGACAAGGTCTACAAGGTGTCGGTGACCATTACAGGAGATAACCCGACAAGTGATACAGCGGACATTAGGTTCGAGTAAACGACGAGAATCTGGACCTTCGTATCGTGCATGAGGTTCAAATGAAAGGGTGTTCCTGATGAGAAGGTTGCGCATGGCCACTGCTCTATGGTTCCTCGTTGTGCTACTTGTTGCAGGCGCCAGGGTCGAAGTAGCGGCAGCAAATTCGTATTGGCAGAGGATGGGGGAGGGCTTTCCTAACTCCATCTTGGTTCATGAGTACGTATATGAATACAGGGGGCCAGAACTCGAGATCACGGCGAGAATTCCGCAGTTGGCTGGAGTCGATAGCGCCCTCTGGCAGGCGGAATTCAACGAAAGCATGCACCATCATCTCGAAGCATATGTGGCGGAATTAAAGGATGTAGCCGCGGAGGTCTTAGGCTTCGATGAGGAACACCCGCGCTTTCCCTATGAAGGCATCATGGATTTTGAGGTAAAGCTCAACCGGGGTGGTCTTCTGAGTATAGCGATTGTCAATTATTCTTACACCGGTGGCGCCCACGGTATGACGTATTATGACTACATCAACGTAGATCTGACCGTGGGACATCACATTAGCTTTCATGAGCTGCTTGACTCCGAAGCAGAGCTAAACCGGGCTGCAGAGATTGTCAACGCCAAGATTAGCGAACAACCAGACCATTTTTTTGTTGACTCCTTTACGCCCAGTGAGTTCCACGAGGAGCAGGGTTTTTATCTGCAAGATACCGGGGCTGTGATTTGCTTCGGACTCTATGAGTTAGCACCCTATGCCTATGGCATTTCAGAGTTTGCAGTTCCAGCCCCGTAGGGGATGAACTCCACAATGTCACCATGTTTGATGGCGGTGGTGAAACCGGCCACCTTGCCGTTCACGGCGATACTGCCACCCTTCTTGGCGAATTTCTCGTCAGGCTCATAGTCGCGAAAGATATCTGTGACAATGTATGCACTTAGGACCCCAGTCGATCCCGGGTTATACTCGATGCGATCATGGGGTCTTATTTGATAGTCAAAGGACACTTGGTGTCCATTCGCTAGAGGTGTCGGTTCTTTCTGGGTGAGCTTTAGCTTCTGCCCGTTAACGCTGATAGTGATCTGGGGTACCTCCTTCGTAGGGGCTGCCAGAAGTTCACGTAGAGTATAGGGCTTGCGGGAATAGGCGATTTCTAGTCCCGACTGTAGGGGCGTTCTAGGGGAGCCCTTGGCGCCACCGACGAAAATATCCACCGATTCCAGCGCAAGCTTGCTTTCGCCATTCAAGTAAAACGGTACCTCTTGCTCTAGGGGAATGCCCAAGTGTCGAAAGAGATCCTTGATATCGGTGAGGGGTTCTAGCGTGATTTGATCGCGATCTTGCAGAATGTAGTCGCAGGTTTGTTCCTTCCCATTCACTAGGACCGTGACACTGACCTTAAGCGGTGTTCCATTGAACGTGATGGAAAAAGAGTGCGCATCCTCGTCTATGAACTCGCCTAAAGTAATGTGTGGTTCAACGCCCGCCTTGCCTGGTTGCACCTGCAGATGGTCTCCGTCGGCTAAAGGGGCGCCGAGTTCAGAGGGCTCCCCGTTTTTTTGAATCACCGCGGATTGGCCTAGAGTTCCAGGCAGGGCTATATACCGACCATTTAGCTCTACGGTGAAGGCGGCGCCAGGCCGCCCCACCAATTCGGAGGGCTCTAGACCTGCATGCAAGAGGGCTTCTCCGATTGTGGAAGAGGCCATATGTAGGAATTGCAGGTGCTGGTCATTCACTGTGACATGGATCAGCTCCATGGATCGCTGATCGAGATGCGTGCAACCGATACCAATGGGTGTAATCGTTTCAGGACCACTAAAGTGGGGGAGTCCGTGGACAATTTCCAGGCTGCTACGATCGCGGATGCGTACCAGATTCTCAGGCAATCCTAGCTGTTTCGCCAATAGCCCGGCAAATCCGGGAACTCGGCTGCCTCCGCCAATGAGAATGGCACCTTTAGGCGCGCTTCCGTTGAGGTTCATGATTTCTTGGGCGATCTTTTCGGCCAGAATTTCTACCCGCGGACTTATGACAGCTAGCACATCGTCATAGGATACGTGGAGCGTATTGCCGAAGACATCCTTACACTCAGATTCTTGGTCGGGTTGCAGCTCAACCTTGATTTGCTCAGCCACTTTGAAGTCTAGGAGAAAGTGATCTGCTATCCCTTTGGTAATAGCGTCGCCGGCGTAGGCCACCATTCCATAGCCTTTGACGGTACCTTCGGCTGAGATGGCTAAGTCAGAGGTCCCCGCGCCCACATCAACCAAGGCAATGTTGAGCATTCGCATGGTAGGCGGAACAACGACGTGCATGGCGGCGATGGGTTCGAGGGTTAGAGTATCCATCGTGAGTCCGGCATCGTGGAGTGCTGTACCCAACGAATCAATCACAATGCGCGGTAAGAAGGTGGCAATAACATCAGCCTGCGCCCTTTGGCCCTGGTGCCCCTGGAGAGCGCCGATGGGTTCTCCATCTAGACAATACTGAGTTACGCTATAACCGACGCACAGGTAGCTATGCATCACGCCACCGGTCTTGTCGGAAGAGAGTTTTTTTACAGCATCGCGCACCGCATCGAGCTCTATGGCCCTGACTTCGTCTGAACTCAGGCGCTGACTCGGAGAAAGATCAAAACTGCTACTGCCGGTTTCGGTGAGCAGTGAACGCCCTGCGGCCGCAACGGCGGCTTTCTTGAGGGAAACCTCACAGGCAGCTTCGAGCTCCGACTTGATCTTGGCGATGGTGCCCGCCACAGCTTCAATTTGATGAATCTGTCCATCTGCCATGGCTCCTGGTAATTGCTGGAGCACGCTGGCTTCCCTAATCTCAAATCCTTCTTCTGTGGAAAGCAAGATCAAGCCAGCAATGGTTCGGGTACCGATATCTAGGGCAAAAACCTCTTCCTTACGCATTCGATTCACCTCAATCCACCTATTTCCACACAAACTGTCATGATCCTGTTTTTGCCTTTGTATAGAGGAGAGTTTTGCTCTAAGGAGAAAAGATATAGAATAACAGAAAAGCAAGGAGTGACGGGATGGGACAACTACAAAGGCGAGACGAGATATCGTCTGATCTAAAGTGGAGCCTAGAGGACATTTATTCTAGTAATGAATTGTGGGAAGAAGATTTGGGAGCACTCAAGGCAAGCGGGCAGAGTGTGCTTGACCTGCGGGGAACTCTCACTTCAGGGGAGAATTTGCTGAAGGCCCTCAAGCTACAAGAGGAGATCTCTTTAACCCTAGATCGCGTCATCGCTTACGCCCTCATGCGGAAGGATGAAGACAACGCCAACTCATTGTACCAGGCTTACGCCGAATCGGCCATGGCTGTGGCGGTGGAACTTAACGCAGCGCAGTCGTTTTTCGTGCCAGAGATCCTGAGTCTAGACCCTGATGCCGTGCAAGACTGGATCAAGAACGAACCAGGCCTTAAGCTCTATGAGCATCATCTAGAGGATATCCTACGCAAGAAAGCTCACACCTTGCCCGCCGAACAAGAACAGCTCCTGGCGGCTGCCGGGGAAATGGCACAAGCCCCTCGTAGTATCTTTGGTATGTTCAATGACGCCGATCTGAAGTTCCCCGATGTCCAGAACGATGCAGGCGAGATGGTCGAGTTGACCCACGGCCGGTATGGTCAACTCCTTGAGTCTCAGAATCGTGATGTTAGGCAGGGTGCCTTTGACGCTCTGTATGCAACCTACACCGCCTGGAAGAATACTCTAGGTGCGACGTTTACGTCTGCCGTGAAAAAGGAGCGTTTTTTCTCGAAAGCGCGAGAGTACGAGTCATCTCTGGCAGCCGCTCTACACGAGGACAACGTAAATCCAGAAGTGTACACTAACTTAATCGACTCGATCCATGATCATCTACCGCTGATGCACCGCTATGTGCGTCTACGCAAGAAACTACTGGGGCTTGAGGAATTGCACATGTACGACCTTTATGTATCCATGGTGGCTGATGAAGATATGGAGTTCAGCCGTGACGGCGCAGTGGAAGTGGTTCGAGCCGGCTTGCATCCCCTCGGTACACAATACCTCAGCGACATGAGTGAGGGCTTTACAGATGGCTGGATTGACTGGCTAGAAAATCGTGGTAAGACAAGTGGAGCCTACTCCTGGGGAACCTACGGAGTACACCCTTATGTGCTCCTCAACTACCAAGGTACCCTCAATGATGTATTTACCCTAGCCCATGAATTGGGCCATGCCATGCACTCTTTCTACTCAGGTCAAGAGCAGGAGTTTGTCAACGCGCAGTACACGATTTTTGTCGCAGAGGTAGCCTCAACACTGAACGAGGCCTTGGTTATGGATGATCTTTTGCAGAAGACGGAGGACCCGAAGAAACGCGCCTACCTGTTGAATCATTTCTTAGAACAGTTTAGGGGCACCGTCTTTAGGCAGACCATGTTTGCTGAGTTCGAGATGATTGTCCACGGCAAAATTGGTGCAGGCGAATCGCTAACGAGCGACAGATTGTCAGAGATCTACTATGATTTGAACAAAAAGTACTACGGCCCTGATATGGTCGTCGACGAGGCTATCGCGATGGAGTGGGCTAGAATTCCCCATTTCTATCGCCCCTTCTATGTTTATAAATATGCTACCGGTTTCTCCGCGGCCGTCTCCCTCTCGAGGCAGATCCTGGCAGAAGGAGAGCCTGCAGTCCAGCGTTACCTGGATTTCTTAGGTAGCGGGGGTTCGGACTACCCAGTCAATCAGTTGCAGAAAGCTGGCGTTGATATGAGCAAGCCAGAACCCATCATCCAAGCCATGGCGGTTTTTGAGGAATTGTTGAGCGAGTTGGAACAGTTAGCAGAAGCCGGACTCTAGAGAGAGATCTTGAAGCCAAGGCATTGCATTGAACCATCGAGGTAATGGCTGTATCTGACCTGCCGCTGTTTGCCGTTCTTCGAGGTGTGATGGATTTCGTAGGCTATGAGCGAGTTTCTGGAGTAGTGTAGGTGGGCCCCTAGGGCCCATCTTTCATTTACCGCGAAAACAACCCCTCCTTCTAAGGAGAGTGTCTGCTCGCGATAAGCAAGGGCGAGATTTAGTGCGATGGGATCATACAGCATGTGGAGGCCTCCTTGTAGGCGTAGTCTAGGAGGCTTGAGATCGTAACCGGCTGCCAAATGCCCAGAATGCACGTCATCAAAGGGAACCAGCCATGCTAGGGTGAAGCGGGGGTACAGGTACTGCATCTCTTGTCGTTCGGGGCTACGGTGGTATTGGATAGGGATGGACGCAGTAAAGTCGAGGTTCTTGTGGGGTTCTAGTCTTACGCCGAACTGACTAAGGTAGATCTCCCCTTCCTGGTAGGGCGAGCTCCACACTTGACCCTCAAATACCCAGGTGGCTTCACAGAGGCCTATACCAAGTGTCAAAAAAACCATCATGCATACGCAGGCGATTTTCATCTGTCTCACATGTCTCCTCCTCCAAATTTCGTAGATTGCCTCAAGAGATTGAGACGTTGGTCCACCGAAGTAAGAATCTTCTCTACGGTAGCTAAGGCGGGCAAAGTGGGAAAGTACAACGTAAAGCCTGAAAAATCCTCAAGGAAGTCTGTAGGAGGTACGGCCTGCACCCCAGAGGAGGGGTTTGCTACTACCAGGAGTTCTTGTACTAAGCCTAAGAGAACCACGTAATGCCCCTGGTCTAGATCGCGGTGGGCTAGGAGGGGTTGATTGGGGGAGTGTTCAAAGAAATGGAGGAGCTGCTGCCAGGTAAGCTTGTAGGCCAGGTTCTCCCAGCCCCTAGCTTCAAAGTAGCGACTTAAGCTCAAAAGCGAAGCGCCCTCTTCTGCTGCTTCCGCTTCAAATCTAGGTTGCTCGGACTGGCCGGCCAGGGTAAAGAGGCTAGCAGCAGCTGCAGAAGCGCAATCCCAAGGTGTACTCTGGGCCACCAGACCTTCGTATTTGGTCATTTCGTACGGTTGGAGAGAACTCATCAAGCCGAAGAACAACGCTAACCAGATCATCATCAACTCCCTTCTTTTGTTTTTTAGTGTATCGCCAATGAAGTTAATTGTCAATACAATTCAGAAAATACAGTGATTGAAAAGTGAAAATAAGTCCTTGTAGTCAGAATGGAGTGCTCAGGAAGGATCCTGTTGATAAAATGCGAACTAATCAATAATACCAATGATCGAAAAGCGACTCAAGCCGAAGGAGGGTATTGATTTGGCGCAAAGAAGCAATACGATACTACGTATCAAGAGTATTTATCCCGTTTTTAAGCCAGCTGAACGGCGGGTGGCAGACTATGTTTTGCGTAGTCCCAACCAGGTGGTGCATTTAGCCATCACAGAATTGGCCAAAGCAGCTAGGGTGAGTGATGCCACAGTGGTCAAGTTCTGTAAGCGCTTAGGGTATAAAGGATTTCAAGAATTCAAGATTCTCTTGGCTCAGGACGTAGTGGTCCAGCAGAGTTTGGTTGATGGGGAAGTAGAGCCAGGCGATGACCCTCGCACGATTAAAGAAAAGGTCTTCGGCGCCAACATTTGTGCCCTGCAAGACACGACGCATGTTCTGGATGATGAGGCCCTAGGAGAGGCAGTGGATGCCCTAGCTCAAGCCAAGGAAATTCACTTCTATGGTCTTGGTTCTTCGAGCATTGCCGCTTTTGATGGAGAGCAAAAGTTTTCGCGCATTGGACGTCGGGCGAGCGCTTTTATAGACACCCATATGCAGATTACACGGGCTGTGCTCCTACAACCAGGTGACGTGGCAATCGGGTTATCTCATTCTGGTGAGACTAAGGAGATTGTAGAAGCGCTCTTGACAGCAAGAGAGTGCGGCGCTACGACCATAGCTATTACCAATCACAGCGTATCGAGCCTGGCACAGGTGGCGGAGCTCCTCCTCTTAACTTGTACCAGGGGGGAGCTCTTTGCCAAGGGAGCAATATCCTCCCGCATCGCGCAGCTCTCCACCATTGATACTCTGTTTGCAGCAGTAGCCCTGGCGGACTCTCAGCGTTCCCAAGAGGTTCTTGACAAGACGACCGAAATTCTAGCGCTGCGTTAATGAAACCGGTTACGTAGCGAATAAAGGAGAAAACAATGAAGTACGGATACTTTGATAATGTTGCACGGGAGTACGTTATTGATCGCGTGGATGTCCCAGTATCTTGGACGAACTACCTGGGTGTGAAGGATTTATGTACCGTTTTATCACATAATGCAGGCGGTTACTCCTTTTATAAGTCCCCGCAGCATCACCGCATGACGCGTTTCAGGGCGAATGGTGTGCCTTTGGACCGCCCTGGGCGCTATGTCTATCTTCGGGACGATGACTCTGGGGAGCATTGGTCTCTTTCTTGGCAACCGGTTGGCGTGCCGTTGGATCAGGCAGCATACAGCTGTAGGCATGGCTTATCATATTCCGTCTTTTCCTGCGACTATCAAGGGATCCATGCTGAGCAGTGTATGTTTATTCCCGTAAAGGATGATGTTGAGCTCTGGGATGTCAAGATCACCAACAACTCTCATCAAACTCGTCATTTGAGCGTTTTCTCCTACCTGGAGTTCTCCTTTCACCACATAGATATCGATAACCAAAACCACCAAATGAGCCTCTATGCCAGCGGCTCTGATTATGAAGATGGAATTATTGAATACGACTTCTTTTATGAACCTTGGACATTTCACTACTTTACAGCTAGTGTTGATCCGGATAGTTACGATACCTTGCGCGACCAGTTTCTGGGATCCTACCGCACTGAGTCAAACCCCCTCGCGGTTGAACGCGGGTATTGCTCTAACACGAGTGAGCTTGGGGGCAATCACTGCGGCGCACTGCACAAGAAGATAAGCCTGGCACCTGGCGAAGAGGTACGGTTTACTTACATGTTGGGGGTAGGAGATCGGAACATAGGCCGCAAGATCAGAGCAAAGTATGGACAAGCGAGTGAGGTTGACTCCGCCTTCCTTGAATTGAAGGATTATTGGCAGGCGAAACTAGACAGATTCCAGTGTCAAACACCGAATGCAGGACTCGATACCATGATCAACACCTGGACTCTCTATCAGGCGGAAACCTGTGTTGTCTGGTCCCGCTTTGCTTCTTTCATTGAAGTCGGGGGGCGGACTGGCCTCGGCTACCGAGATACGGCGCAGGATATCCTGAGCGTTCCTCACACCAACCCAGAGAAGGTTCGGCAGCGAGTTGGCGAGTTGCTCCGGGCCCAAGTGCAGATGGGTTATGGCCTACATCTTTTTGAACCAGAACGTTTTGATCCCGACCGACCGGCGCCGCCGGCTTTCAAGTCACCTACTGTAGTACCCGAGGCACCCGCGAGTAGTCTCATCCATGGTTTAGAGGATACCTGTTCTGACGATCATCTCTGGTTGGTGCCCTCTGTTTGCGAATACGTGAAGGAGACGGGCGATATAGGTTTCTTTGATCTTTTGTACCCCTTTGCCGATGGCGGAGAGGCTACGGTGTACGAACACCTAAAGCGGGCTTTGGATTTTTCTGCCGATCAAGTGGGAAAAACGGGGGTATGCAAAGGGCTGAGGGCCGACTGGAATGACTGCCTCAATCTTGGTGGAGGCGAAAGTGCCATGGTGTCATTCTTGCATTATTGGGCTTTGCAGGCGTTCATAGAAGCTGCCGACTTCTTGGGGCGGCACGAAGATGTCGAACGCTATACTTCTCTAGCCGAGAGCGTAAGGGCTACCTGTGAAGAGTATCTTTGGGATGGGCAGTGGTATTTGCGGGGCTTCACCGCCAAGGGTGACAAGATCGGAAGTCACTCCAATGAAGAGGGAAAAGTCCATTTGGAATCCAATTCTTTGGCGGTTTTGTCAGGGGCAGCTTCGTATGAGCGTGGCCTTGCTTGTATGGATGCAGTGGACAAATACCTTTATTCTGAAAAGGGCATTCATTTAGTCTGGCCTGCCTACACAAAGCCCAATGATGACGTGGGTTTTGTGACTCGGGTCTATCCCGGAATTAAGGAAAACGCGGCGATTTTCAGTCATCCCAATCCCTGGGCGATTATTGCAGAATGTCGTCTAGGTAGGGGTGAGCGGGCGATGAAGTTCTATGATGCCCTCCTACCTTATCATCAGAATAACCAGATCGATGTCCGGCAGGCCGAACCCTATTCTTACTGCCAGTTTGTGGTGGGTAGGGATCACAGTGCTTATGGAAGAGCGAGGCACCCGTGGTTAACGGGTAGTGCTGGCTGGTCCTACGTAGCAGCTACTCAAGGAATCTTGGGTATCCGTCTAACCTTTGATGGTCTCACCGTGGATCCTTGCATTCCAGCTGAGTGGGATGAATTCCAAGTTACTCGGGAATGGCGGGGAGCCACATACAAGATAACGGTCAGAAATCCTGATGGAGTAGAGAAGGGTGTTAAGACAATTATAGTAAACGGGGAATCGGTAGAGGGTCCCATTCCTCCACAAGAGGCAGGGACTGTTCATACAGTTGTGGTGACTATGGGTTGAAAAAAAGCGGCTTTGGAGGAAATCACAAAGCCGCGGGATAGCCTAACTAACTTGGGGAATAGCTGCTCTGATGCCCAGACTATCCAGAGTCTCGCGAACTCGTTGCTCGTCGAAGGCGAGGCGTCCGGCCTTCCAGCAGCAAAAAGTTGGAACATTCTGCTCAATAGTTGCTAGGTGGCGATACAGCAGAGCATCGTCTTTCCCTTCCAGAAGATTGCGGCCCGCCTTCCCCGGTAGAAGGTGGGCGTTTTCGATGATTCGGTCTAGGGACTCATAGGTTTCCAGCCATCGTTTAGCCGTCTTAGGTCCCACGAGGGGAATCCCGGGGATGTTATCGCTTGCATCACCCATGAGGGACTTTAGATCAGGAACGCGCTCTGGAGGCACCCCCATCTCATGGTTTACGAGTTCAGGCGTGAAAACCCTGTTGGCTCTGCTATTGGGCGAGATTACCGTCACATCATCCGATACGAGCTGCAAGGCATCATGATCGGTGGTAATAATATAGCAGTGGGTGTCCCGGGGAGCGTGCTTGGCAATCGTGCCGATGACATCGTCGGCTTCGTAGCCAGCCAGCTTCACTAGGGGAGCGCTAAAACTATGAATGACGTCCTCGATGAGGGAGATCTGGCTCTTTAGTTCCACTGGCATCGGGGGCCTTTGCGCCTTGTAGTTCGGAAAAAGCTCGTGGCGAAAGGTGGGGCTTGGATGATCCGACGCCACAAATAAGTAATCAGGGCGAAATTGCTCTATCAATCCCGTCACAGTATTGTAAAAGCCAAGAACGGCATTGATGGCTTGCCCGTCTTGCCGCTTAATAGTTGTTGGTAATCCGAAGAAAGAGCGGTATACTAGAGAAAAGCAATCGAGAATTAAGCAGGTCTTAGACAACGATCAGGCTCCTTTGGGTAACATTGCACTTATTATATCATATTTGGCTGTTGCTGAGGCAAAGAAAGGAGAGCTATGAAAACTGCTGTGGAAAGAGCGTTAGAACTTAGGAACATTGCCGTGGTAGGTTTGAGCAAAGATCCTACCAAAGCAGGGCATTCTGTCCCACGTTATCTGCAGAACCATGGTTACAAAATCTACCCGGTCAATCCCTTTGGTGGAGAAGAATTGCTGGGGGAAAAAGTATATCAGAAGACCAGTGAAATTGAAGAAACCGTAGATTTGGTCGTTATCTTCAGGCCTTCTTCAGAAGTCTTGCCTGTAGTGGAAGATGTCCTCCAACGCCATGACCTTCAAGGGATTTGGCTACAGGAGGGAATTACAAGCCCTGAGGCTGAATCTTTAGCCGAAGCACGAGGGCTAATCTTTGTACAGGATAAGTGCATGTTTAAGGAACATCGTAGATATGTCCGGCAAGGGTGATCTTGTGGGTTGGAAAGAACGAGTACGTGTAACGATTGCGGCCAAACGAAATATGTTAGAGCAACTAGCCTTGGAAATTGGAGAGAACCCAGAGTTGGGTTTTGAAGAAATCAAGGCAGCCCGCTCCTTGATGGAGATACTCCAAGACGCAGGCTATGAGGTCACTGGGGGTATCGCGGGTCTAAAAACCGCCTTTAGCGCGGTCTTAGGCCAAGGTGGCCCTAATATCGCTTTGCTTTGCGAGTACGACGCCTTGCCTGGGCTTGGTCATGCCTGCGGTCACAATCTAATTGCTATGGCCAGTGTAGGAGCAGCTCTTGGTTTAGCTCCTTGCCTAGATGAATTAGGGGGAACGATCACCGTCTTGGGAACTCCCGCAGAGGAGACAGGAAGTGGAAAGGTGATCTTGGTTAAGGCTGGTTTCTTTGACCAAGTGGATGTGGCAATGATGTTCCATCCCTCTAACCAGAACTTGTTGATGGCTACGAGTAATGCACTGGATGCTTATGAATTTGAGTTCATTGGTAAAGCGGCCCATGCTGCGGATTCACCCGATCAAGGGATCAATGCCCTCGATGGGGTCATCGCGCTGTTTAATGGCGTAAACGCTCTTAGGGAGCATTTGCCTGAAGGCGTGCGTGTTCATGGAATCATAGCAGAAGGGGGCACGGCAGCGAATATTGTGCCGGCCAAGGCTGTCGCTCGTTTCTATCTGCGCGCTCCCAGTCGCGAGCTGCTAAACAGCATCACTGTTAAGGTACTTCGTATGGCGGAGGGAGCGGCTCTGATGACTGGAACCAGAGTCGAATGGCACGAGTTTGAGTTAGGCACCGACAATATGATGCCAAGCCACCCTTTGGCTTTAGCCTTCGGGGCCAATCTGCAGAGGCTTGGCGTCACCGACATCGAAGAACTTGCAGTCGGGAGAGGGTCTTCTGACATGGGCAATGTATCGCGAGTGGTTCCGTCCATTCATCCTTATTTAAGCATCGGCGAGGGGTTGATCGCACACACCCCTGAGTTCGCCGCGGCAAGCTTGGCTCCCGAGGGGATCCAAGCGGCCATGACCGCAGCGGAAGCTCTGGCGTGCACAGCCGTTGATCTTATCATGGATCCATTGTTGCTTGAGATGGCCAAAGATGAACACGCTCGGCGCAAGGAGTCTGGTCAGTGATGAGGAGATTAGCAGCTCTGTTTTACGCGTTGGTTGTCATCGGCCTTTTCTGTACCCCGGCCGGAGCTGATTCCCAGGGGGTTGCTGGTGGCTGCGAGGCTCGTTTGTCACTGCCAGCTGATAAGGTTTTGCGCATTTCCCAAACCGTTGTAGAGCTAGAATACAATGGATTCTTGCCCATCAGTGCTGATGTGGAGATTTTTCAGCATTGGGAGGATGAGGTTCACACAATTCCCCTTGAGGCTGTCAAGGTAGGCTTTGAAAAGGTGGTCGCCACCATTTTTCAGGGAGAGATCGTGCGTTTTGACGTCTATGATCCGCTCTACATTCGTACAATGCGAGTGGCCATCACAACCGATCAATTTCGGTCTATTGAACATGAGCGGCTGAGCATGAGTCCTACGACTACTCTCTACGTGGAAGAAAAGGGTACCGGCAGGGCTTTTGCCATAGGGCCCCAAGAAGAAGCAATCGTCTTTGTAGCCGATGGTCGATTACATGCTCTTGATGGTCAGGGCGTTACATGGGAGTTTGACCAGCGCCTCCATATCTGGTCGGACCCAAGTGGGCTTATCCAGATCAACTCGTTTCGGCGGGGTACAGGTAATGCTTTTTATCCCCGCTATCGGGGCTGTTTTGAGATTACGGTAGCCGATGGTAATCGTTTCCTCGTTATTAACGAGGTGAATCTAGAAGACTATCTTTATCAGGTTGTGCCAAGTGAGATGCCAATGAGTTGGCCCTTAGAGGCCCTAAAGGCTCAGGCTGTAGCTGCTAGGACCTATGCGGTTGCCCAGGCCATCTATTCTCGCCAGGGTCACTTGGGTTTTCACGTGGCAGATAGTACTAGTTCACAGGTATACAATAATCAACCCGAAGCAGTTCGCACAACCCAGGCGATTGACGAAACCGCTGGCCTGATTTTGGCTCAACCTGATGGAACCATTAGTTCTACGTACTTCTATTCCACATCACCTGGAGTGATTCTAACAGATCAGAAGGCCTGGAAAGATACTGCGGGGCTTGCCCTTGAAGGAAATTCGCCTTGGTTCCGCTGGGCATGTACCTTTACTAAGAGCGAGCTGGAAAGCCTATTCAAACTTGGTGAGATTGAGACCATGGCGGTAGAGCTTAGGGACGATCGGGGAAGAGTGATTCGTCTTCTTGTGGAGGGGACGGCAGGGAAAGAATCTATCGAAGGCGAACTAAACATCCGACGCGCTTTGAGACCTCCTAGCTTGCGGCGGATTCATGATAATCTAGGCAGCCAGAGTTTGCTGCCCAGCGCCCTTTTCTTCCTAGAAGAACAGAAAGACGCGGCGGGGACGCTGCAATCGGTCACGATTTACGGGGGCGGAAGTGGTCATAATTTGGGAATGAGCCAATGGGGAGCCAAGGGTATGGCAGAAGCGGGATGCGAACATTTGAGTATCCTCGCCAAGTACTATCCTGACGCCAATCTGATTTCTCATTCTGAGCAATTGAGGTATTAGGGACATGGACAAATCGGAGAAGTTCGCATGGCGGATCCCTTGGAAAGGGATAGCTCTCACTTTCATGGTGAGTATGTCGGCTCTGGTGATCGTTGTTTGGAAGATGGCAAATCCCACCCGTGTCTTGCAGGAACTCGGGGAATATCCCCTCACCTACTTTTTTGGCGCCCTTTTCTTCGTACTGGCTGCCTGGGTGGTGGATGGGCAACGCATCGGGACTCTCGCAAAGGCCGCCGGACACGATGTTCCCTGGTGGCAGATGGCCATCACATTAGGTGCTGCCAATTTTCTTACCCTCGTCACGCCCTTTGCTGGGGGTGGAGGGGCCTTGGTTGTCTATTTTCTCTATAGGCGGGGCCTTAAGGGTTCTACTGCCACAGCAATCGTGATGGCCGGGGGATTGGCCGGACAACTGAGTCTCGCCTCCCTTGGCCTTTTGGTGTTTTCTACTCTCAAGAATGTTCCCCCGGACTTAGCCAGCTATATTAACGGGGTACGGATCGGTGCCCTACTCTATATTGCGGTTCTAATTACTCTGCTTGTTCTCATCGTACGAAGCAAGCGCTTCTTCAAGTGGATTTTTCGCAGGAAGGACCAGTCGCGACCCGCGGTTTGGATTGAGGAGTTTAGGGAGAGTATGTACTACATTTTTGTCCGACGAGGACCCTATTTCCTCAAGTGCTTCGCCATAGCCTTCTTCTACTATGTAGTCTACTTCACAGGAAGTTTCTTATTGCTTTCGGGCTTTGGCGTCTATAGCCCATGGCTTCGCTATGGCATCGCTGTTTTGTTTGGCATCGCGCCAGTTTTTTCGCCGATTCCTGGAGGCGCTGGAGTTGCTGAGGGTATCGCTTGGTTTGTATTAGATGGTGTCTTAACCGCCGATCTGCTCAGCACCTTTATTGTGTTGTGGCGATCCGTCGTTTTTTATATCCCCATCGTATTAGGAGGCACCATTTTCGCCTTAATGGCAATGAAATGGGCCAGCAAAGTAATATTACCTGAGGAACCGGATCATACTAAGGGGTAGGACGGTTACCAAAGGGGGATATAGATGAGTTATCGGGAGCAGCTTCGACAAGCCCGCGAGATTTTGCAGGGAGAAATCCGAGAACTACAAGTTGGTTTGGCCAGTAAGGAAATGGACTTACGCAAATTGGACGGTCTACTGAGGGAAACAGGTGCTAGGCGAGGAACGGGGCCCTCTTTGACAAGCCAGATTGTGGCTATCCTTCACGCTCTAGCCAAGGACAGCCCTGAAGGCGTATCGGCCAGGGCTGTTGTGCAGGAGTTTGGGCAGACAAGGGATGACGTCAACGAATCGACCATTCGATCCACATTGTATCAAGTGACACGCAAAATGCGACCGACAGAAATCACTGTAGGCGATGTGGTCCAGGAGGTGCGGGTGGTAAAAAACGGTCCTCTCTATGATATCGAGCTAGTCTCCGAACAAGAGGCCGAGCTCGTCTAGGTCGCGAGTGAAACGGGCCGGAGGCAGGGACGCCAGAAACTCAGCGCCATACCGGGCGGTTAGGATACGTTCGTCGAGGATAATGACTCCGCCAACGTCTGTCTTCGTACGGATCAAGCGGCCGAAACCTTGCTTGAGGCGGAGAATGGCCTGGGGGACACTGTAGTCTAAGAATGGATTACCTCCAGTATCCTCAATGGCCTGCAGGCGGGCTCGAGTGACGGGGCGATCAGGTGAAGTAAATGGCAAACGCGTGATCACTACTGCCCGCAGGGCTTGACCGGGTAGATCAATTCCTTCCCAGAAACTATTGGTGCCAAAAAGCAAAGACCGTGGCTCGCTTTGGAAATCTTGAATGAGTCCTAAGCGAGGCCCATCCCCTTGTTTGAATAGAGTGTAGCCCACTTCGTCGAGTTTGGGGTAGATCGTATCAGCTACTTCGTCCATAAGGCTGTAGCTCGTGAACAAGGCTAGAACACCGCCCTGGGTAAGGGCCAGGGTGCGCAGGATCAAGTATGCCACGTAGTGCGCATAGCGTGGGTGGTTGGGGTTCTTAGCCTCCCTAGGTACGCATAGGAGAGCTTGCTTGTCATAGGCAAAGGGTGAGCCTAGGATCAATCCCGACGCCTTCCCTAACCCTAGCTGGCCTTGGATATAATCGAAGGACTGGTTTGTACTTAATGTGGCAGAGGTGAGAATAACCGAAGGGGACTGCTTGAAGAGGGTCTCCTGCAAAAACTCGCCAACTTCAATGGGGGCAGCTACCAAAGCGGGCTCACCATTTTGCATTTCTGCCCAATAGGCATAGCTTGGGTCTCCACCAAGCACAATGAGATTAAGGGTTGTCAACAATCGATCGGTAAACAAGGCGAACTGTTCTACTAAACCAGAGGCCTCTCCTTCTTCATCGAAGTTGCACTCCTTGAGGATCTCCTGGATGTCCTGCATGTGCTTACCTAAGCTGGTGTGGGTAAAATGCGCGCGGTTTTGCTCCGTTAAGGGAACTGTAAAGCCGGTAATGAACGGTTCCATCTGGGAGAAATATTGGCCAGCCTCCTTAATCACTTCATCCAAGATGATATTGAGGTCTTGAATAATGTACTCCGGTACAATGTCTCTCAGCGCAGCCTGCAATTGCGTACCGGTGCGGTAATACGCCAGGAAACCTGAGCGTTTCAGCTCATGGCTATAGGCGTTTGTCGCCACCTCTTCGAGATTATGGGCTTCGTCAATGACAACTCCATCAAAAGCAGGGAGAACACGACCTTCAGAACGGGCATCCGCTAGGAGCATCGCTTGGTTGGTGATGATCAGGTGTGCCTTGCCCAGTCGGTGGCGTAAGCTCCAATAAAAGCATTGGCTAAAATGGGAGCAAAGTTCCTCAGGACAACTCTCCTTTTCGCAACGAATCTCGGCAGACAGTTCCCAGGGTATGGAGATTGGGGCGTCGCTCAAATCGCCGGTGGAGGTCTCGTTTACCCAACGGTTCAGGGGCTCTAGATTATCTAGGAGGCTGAGTTGACCTCCCCTTCCATGGATTAGTTCTGTCCAACGGCGCAAGCAAAGATAGTTGCTGCGCCCTTTGAATACTTCTGCCTTAAACTCATAAGGTAAGACCTCAAGCAGGAAGGGGATATCTTTCTGGAAGAGTTGCTCTTGGAGGGTGATCGTATGCGTAGCCACAATGGCTAGCTTGTTTTCTTCCACCGTATGATAGATTAAAGGCAGGAGATAGGCAATACTTTTTCCTACGCCGGTCCCGGCCTCAATCACCCCGTGGATTTCATCTTTCAGGGCCTGGTAAACATGGTTGGACATCTTAATCTGCTCTGGGCGGTACTCGTAATTGGCAAGTGTCGTGGCTAGGAGGCCCTTTGGTCCAAGTAGTTCTTCAGCGATAAAGCTCAAATTGGTCACCACCTTTGTTGATTGCTTCTTAATCACCTTGGAGTTTGACTTCCGTCAAACATCCACGATTTAGTTCTACCACAGGGCAAGGAGAAAGGGCCCCATTCGGTGAATAAAATGATAAGCTATAACGAAATACCTACGAAGGAGTGAGAACCATGAAGGTTGCCATTAGCATGCGGAGTGTGCATGAATCACTCTTGCAGGAAGAGATGGGTGTCGTTGATTTTTTGAAGTACGCAGCAAGTCTAGCAGTGGACGGTGTAGAGCTAGACGATATCTACCTCCAAGGTTCTGGTGTGAGTTTCACCGAGATCAGGAACTTGCTCACAGAAACAGGTCTGAAAGTGTCTTGCTATGATATCCATCATCCCATGAAACCCCTGCAGACCAAGGAACGGGAACAAGCGCTAGGCAGGATCAAGGAAGAGCTGGCCGTAGCCGAGCTCCTTCAGGCTCAGCATGTTCAGATTGTCGGAGAGGTGTTTGAGCCCTCAGTTGTGGCTAGAGATGTGGAAACACTAATTTTGGACCTCGTAGAAATGGTAATGCCTTTCTTACGCGGTAAGGAGCTTGTCCTTGCCATCGAAAACCCCTCTAGCGAACAGTTCCAAAGCCATCAAGTGGCGAATCTCCTAGAGCGAATCAACGATCCCCAGGTAAAAGTCGGTTTCAATATGGCAAATAGCCTTGTCGCCGGGGAGGATCCCGTCGGGGCTCTAGAACGTCTCAAGGATCAAATTGCCCATGTGCGAGCTGTTGATGTGCGCCTAGCACAGCTAGATGAAGAGCCACAGAACGGGAGTTATGTTGGGTGTGTTATAGGTTTGGGATTAGTTCCCCTAAAAAAACTATTTCAAGTATTACAAGCACAAGGGTACAAGGGCTGGATAGCGCTGGAGTTTACGGGTTTGGAAGAAGCGTATTTTGGCACAGAGGCCAGTCTCAAGAACCTGCGTCAATCCCTTGCTGAATTGCGATACGATGCCTTTCATCCAGGGGAATTCACAGGAGTTTCTTGGTAATCTCCCCGAGATTCTCTGCGATGATGCTAGGTTGGATCTCTGATGTACTCACGTCAGCGAGCTTGGTTTCACCGCTCAAGACCAGAACGCTGGTGATGCCAGCGGCATTTCCCATGGCAATATCGGTGTAAAGGCGATCTCCGACCATTGCCACCTTGCCGGGGTCTTCTAGACCATACTTTGCCCGTAGGGCTTCGATCATCTCTGGGTTGGGCTTGCCGATGACCTTCGGCTTGACCCCTGTAGACGCTGTGATTAAGGCAATCATTGCGCCGCAATCTGGAATGGGGCCAGCGGGAGTTGGGCAGTTGAAGTCGGGATGGGTGGCAATAAAAGGCAGGCCCTTGCGAATAAAGAAACAGGCACGCTCAAGTTTTTCATAGGTGAGAGTGAGATCAAAGCCCAGAACGACCGCTTCTGGGTCTTTTTTTGTGAGTATGAATCCCGCTTCACTAAATTCTTGTTCCAGGGCTGGTGTGCCAACCAGGTATATCTTCTTGGGGTACTTGTATTTCTTAAGATAGAATATGGTGGCCTGACCAGCGGTAAATACTTGATCCGTCGTGATGGAAGCACCCATCGTCTGGATTTTTTGCACATAGTAGTCTCCGCTTTGTGAGGAGTTGTTGGTTACAAAAATAAAGCGCTTGCCCAGTCGTTCACAGGCGTGTACAAAGGGCAAAGACCAGGGATACAGTTGATCACCGAGGTAAAAGGTTCCGTCAAGATCCAAAAGAAATGTGTCAATGCTTTTTAGTCTGTCCATAATGACCCTCCCGAATTTCTGTGCAACATGCAACAAACACAATTCGCCACTTGACCTAGATTCACCTCTTAGATTCGTTGAAGGGATTCAATGAAAGAGGTGGAAAAGAGCATTGATGCATGATGCAGCCTTCGGAGAACATGAGCAGAGATAGATTGAGAAGCTTGGCTGATAATATCAGCCGAGTGATAGTTGGCAAGGAAGAGGTTACCGAACTGCTGTTAACGAGCTTACTGGCTCGGGGTCATTGCTTGATCGATGACGAGGATGTAACCCGCACGGAAAGGGCATTGCGGGATGTGTGGAAGAGTGTTCTGTTTTGACAGGGTAGGATCAATATGCTATATTGGGGTCTAAGGGGGTATTATGCATGGATATGTTGCTCAAGCTCGCAATCGTTGTCTTAGTCGGATGCTTAGCAGGCAGATTAGCCAAGACATTTAAGCTGTCCAATATCTTTGGTTTTGTCATCGCAGGCATTGTCTTAGGTCCTTCATGCTTGAAACTCCTTACCAATCAAGATCTTCCATTTCTAAAGATTGTAGTTGAGATCGCCGTAGCTATCCTCGCCTTTAAGATCGGCAGTGAGTTTGTGGTACGGGACATGAAGAAATTAGGCGCGCCCTTTGTGATCATCACCTTCGCCGAAGTGGCCGGCGCTGTTGTGCTTGTTTTTTGCGCCATGTTTTTTCTGTTCAAACAAGATTTTGTCTTTAGCCTGATGATGGCATCCCTTGCCGCGGCTACCGCCCCCGTTGCCACGATTATGGTAATGCGACAATATCGTTCGGACGGTCCTGTCACACGAATGCTGTTACCCGTCTCAGCCTTAGACGGAGTCTTAGGCGTTGTACTTTTTAGCGTCGCCATATCCATTGCTCGGACATTTGCGCCGGGAGCAGATGTCGGCGCATGGCAGGTGCTGGCCAGGCCTTTGCTGGAAATCGCTGGCGGTCTGGTACTTGGCGTGCTGCTCGGATTGGCTCTGACCTTTCTTGGGCAGAAAGCCGGAGACAGTGATGAGCTCTTGGTGATAACGCTCGGTATGATTCTTGCCGCTACCGGTCTCGCTAAGTCTTTGGCCTTGTCTCCATTACTGGCTAATATTATGATGGGTACAGTCTTGGTAAACTTGACGCAAAACTCCAATCGCGTCTTTTTCGGCCTAAATCACTTTACACCACCGGTTTACCTACTCCTTTTTACCATAGCCGGTTCCAGTTTCGATCTAGGTGTCCTCTGGAATGCCGCTTTCTTGGTCGTGGGGTATATATTGGCCCGGGCTGCCGGCAAATTCGCGGGGGTTTGGCTTGGCTCGAGAGGTATCAGGGCGGAGGCGGCCGTAGGGAAATATCTGGGAGCAACGCTACTTCCCCAAGGGGGATTATCCATCGCCCTAGCGGTCTTGGCACGGCATCATTTGCCAGACAGTAGCGCTGTGGTCATTGCCATCATCATTGTCAGTGGCTTACTATACGAAATCATAGGTCCCATCATTGCTAAGACTGCTATTCAAAGGGCTGGAGAAATCCGCGGCATGGGGTCCACAATTAGGTAGATCATCAAAGGAGGGCGACAATATGTACGCTTTGTTTCTGGTCTTGAACGAAACGGATTGTCTCGATGAAATTTTAGCTCGCTTCGTGGATGTGGGAGTGCAGGGAGCAACGATTCTAGATAGCCAAGGGATGGCTAGTGCGTTACAGAGCACGAGGGGAAGGGATTTGCCCCTTTTTGGCTCATTGAAGACATTCATGGAAGGGGCTAGACCCTATAACAAGACCATTTTTACAGTCGTAGATAGCGAGCAACTGGTGGAGCGAACGGTTGATGCGGTGAAGGATGTCCTCGGAGATGTTCAGCACCCAAGTGTAGGTTTCATGTTCTCTGTGCCAATTGGTAAGGTGTACCCCTTGAATCCAACGAAATAGAAGCGAGACAGTCCCCACTAGTCCTTCTCTCAAGTGGGGATTCTTGATCTCAGCCTGGATGAATACACTAGACCTGTGGGCGCTGTCTCGGCCCACTGCAGGAGTCAACGGCTTGACGGTGAATTATCCTAGGAAGGTGCCAAAGCAGAAGGAGGAGATGCTGTGAAGTGCCATTGTGAGCACGATAGAGAATCCAATTGCATAACCCGGGTTCCGATCTTCCACAGTCTCAATCAAGACGAGATGATGGAGGTGGCGCAGATTACCCGCGAGTTGACGGTGCAAAAAGGCGAAACGATTTATGCCATGGATGATACCGTGGAGAGTCTGTTCGTCATTCATTCTGGAAGCGTCAAGGTCTATCGCTTGAGTGATACAGGTAAAGAGCAAGTGCTGCGAGTGCTACGTGCAGGGGACTTCCTGGGCGAATTAACCCTCTTTAGCAACGTTCCCATGGGCGACTATGCAGGGACTTTAGAGGAGAGTAGCATGTGCGTAATTGACGCTGCCCCCCTCAGGGAGCTCATGGCGAAATACCCGACGATTGCGTTCAAGATTCTAGAGGAACTCAGCCAGCGCCTGGGGAAAACGGAGCAACTCCTGGAGGATATCAGCCTTCATTCGGTAGAGAGACGGTTAGCCCAGGCTCTTCTGGATTTGAGCCCGGACGATGGAGAGATTGAGCTACCCATGAGCAAGAGGGATTTGGCTTCGCAGATAGGAACGACGGGCGAGACCCTAAGCCGCAAGCTGTCATCCTTTCAAGAGCTGGGTCTCATCGATCAAATTGGGCAACGTAGAATCCTGATTAAAGACCGTCAAGGCTTGGAAGGGGTTCGTGAAAGTGGTTAAGGAGCAAAGCTTTTGGTACCGGCTCGCTTGTGGCTTTGTGATTGGGTTGGGCATGGTCATACCGGGTGTGAGCGGTGGCGTCCTGGCTATGGTTTTGGGGCTGTATGAGCCCATTGTGGCCGCGGTGGCCAACCCCTTTGGGAACTGGCGTCGCAACACTGAGCTGCTAGTCCCTCTGGGCATCGGGGCAGCGGTCTGCCTTTTCTTCTTAGCGAGGGTTTTGGAGTACCTCTTTGCTCAGCATACCTTGCCTACTTTATACTTCTTCTTTGGCCTTGTCATAGCGAGCATCCCTTCCATGGTAAAACTGGCAAATAGCAGGGGGGTTCGCCTTTCCTTTCTAGTTAGTCTTGTGGTAGGAGTCGCCCTGCTTCTTCTGGCAACAAGTCTGCCTCGCTATGTTGGGCAAACTGCCACGGAGACGGTAGGCGTCTTGCGCCCGTTATTGCATGGGGTTGTTCTGGCCATTGGTTTGGTGATCCCTGGGCTCAGTGCCTCGTTCCTACTTATTGCCTTTGGTTATTATGAGGAGCTTCTGCGGGCTGTGGTGCAGTTGGATCTCATGGTTCTGATTCCTGTGTTATTGGGTTTTATCCCCACGATTGTCGTGATTTCCAAGGCCATGCACTGGCTGTTTCATTGGAAGCGCGGAGTAGTTTCCTATGCTATCATCGGTCTGATGTTCGGTTCATTGTGGGTGGCCTTTCCGGGGTGGCCACGGAGCAGCTTGGAGTTCGTGCTTTGTCTCGGCTTATTTGGTGCGGGAGTCTGGATTGCATCTTTGTTTATCCAAAAACAAGTGACGGAGTAAGGAGGTCATTCCATGTCCAAAAACGCAGAATTTTTCAGTCTGGATGGTTGTCCCTGTCCCGAAGCGTTTGCTCAGGCGAAGTACCCATGGGACGTGCTTGCCCAGATTCCGGACCTAATTTGTGCTATCGTGCAGAAGAATCCCGGAAAATTCAAGCAAATTGGCCAGGGAGTTTGGGTGGGGGCGAGGACAAAAGTTGCTGACACCGCTCGCTTTTTTGGACCGGCCATCTTTGGTGACGATTGCGAAATCAGGCCGAATGCATTTGTCAGGGGAAATGTGCTGGCTGGTGACGGCGTAGTCTTGGGGAATGCCAGTGAGGTCAAGCAAAGTGTTCTTTTTTCCCAGGTGCAGCTACCTCACTTTAACTATGCGGGTGATTCGATTTTGGGAAGGGGAGCCCACTTAGGCGCTGGCGCCATCATCTCCAACTTCAAGTCTACGAAAGAGAGCGTCAAGGTTAGGGTAGAGGGTGAAGTGCTAGAGACTGGACTCAGGAAGTTCGGTGCCATCCTAGGTGATGAGGTAGAGGTAGGGTGTAATGCAGTATTAAACCCCGGAACCCTTGTGGGCATGGGGTCTATTATCTATCCCCTTACATCCGTACGGGGTAGCATTCCTGCTAGAATGATCTGCAAAGGCCCGGGCATCTTGGTTCCCTATATCAAAAACTAGCCTCGAGCAGCCCCTCGTAGACTTCTTGTTCGGCCGGGGGCAGGGTTAGTGCAAAGGTTGTTCGTTCCGGGGAGCTCTGATAGGTGAGAGAACCGTGTAGTACACCGGCTATGTCTTTGCAGATCACCAAACCCCAGCCATGGTTACCTGAGTCCTCCTGTTTTGTGGTGACTCCCCCGCGGAAGATCATCTTGCCATCCCAAGGCGAGACCTCGGGACCATTATTACTCACTCTCAAGATGCGTTCGTCATCTTGGCCTAGTGACCACGACAGGGATACTTGAGCGTCTGGTTGCCTCGCCACAGCGTGAAAAGCGTTATCCACCAAGTTGATAATCAGTTTTGGTAGCAGGCGCTGTTCTTGGAAAGACGCGGGAGCTTTGGCTCGAATGTCTACCCGAAAATCAATCTGTCGATGTTTGGCCTCCCTTTGCTTCAACTCTAAGACAGTGAGCCAGGCATCGTGGGGTAATGCTGCATAGTTATTGCGATCAGCGAGTTTGGCCGAACTATAGTCGAGACAAGTCTTGGCGTCTGCGTACTTACCCATTTGAAGATAGGTAGAAATGAGGGTCAGTTCGTTAATAAACTCATGGCGTTCTTCTCGCAGGATACTGATGGCCAATTTCTGCGTTGCCCGTTGCCGGATGTGATACTGCAGGGACTTACCGGTTTTTTTGTCTTTGGCGGCATACCGTTGGACCGCATAAGAGGAGAGGGGCATAGCGATCAGACAACCTCCAAGAAAGACATCGAGATAGAGAGACTTGCTGACAGGGGTTGTGAGATAACAGCCAATGGCGAAAATTCCATAGGCTATGAGTAGGTCCACACCCTTGAACCTTAGAGCAGGGGGAGGTTCATCAACGTACTTGTGGCGACGGTCTTGAGCTAGAAAGAAGAGTGTCACGATGAGTAGTGGTAAGTAGGGACATAGGTTTGAGAAGAAGGCGGGCAGGCCAAAATACGTTTGACGAACTCGAACCAAGGGTTCAAAAATGAGCACGCCTAGGGCCTGCAGGGCTAGGGATGTGAGATAAGAGGCGAGGGCATCAGGAAAAAGCTCCGCGGCAAAGATCCACATGAAGTACGCGAAGTATGTAGCGGAAATGGCAAGAAAACGCAATGCTGTGTGGGGAAGGATCTGGAAAAATAGGACTGAGGAGGCAGCGTGAAGAAGTGCGAAGGCTGTCACTTTCCACCACGTGGTCGCCCGACCGATCAGGCGCAGGCTGACAAGGATATTCCAGCCTGTAAACAACAGGAACAACAAGACTCTTGAGATCGACATGACGCCAAGTCCCTCCCGAGTTTCTCACGTTGTTTTTGGGTTGTTTCTACGCTAAAGAAAGTAGTTCGACATCAAATACTTCGACATCGTTCGAGGATTCTCCTACCATGAAGGGTCGATTCCACCTTTTTTTGTCTAATTCTGCCATATTCCTGCGGGAAAAAAAGGGAACCGTGCGTGAAACGCAAAAACAGACCTAAGAAAGGTCTGTTTTGAGAATGCGCAAGAACTCGTTGCGTCCTTCGGGGTCTGGGAAGTAGACCTGTGCGCTCTCCTTACTCCCGCCACCCCTACCACCGAGGGGCAGGGCTTTATCCTTGATCAACTGTCCAAGATGCACGCCGCCCGATCGATTGTGGGCCAGGACCAACCGTTCACCTAGGCAGATGACGAGGGCGGCAGTGGTTAAATCCAAGATGGAACGGGCGAGTTGTTGCGCCTCGTCTATGGTTGTACCTGGTGATTCCAGAAAAAAGGGACTGTCACCCTGGGCCACAATACGCTCTGCCCGAAAAGCGATCAGCTCATTCTTCAGATCAACTGTCTGTTTCTCTAGTTCCTGTTTGCGCTGGACTTCTAGGGCAACTCGGTCAGGCAGCTCCTCTTCTCGGATCGATAGTAGGCTACCTAAGTTGAGGCAAATTGTCTGTTTACGCCCATAATCCTGCAGGGCGCGGTTCCCGCACAAAAAATAGACCCTTGTCATGCCCTTGTGTTTTTCGCACCGCATGATCTTGACGAGCCCCACTTGGCAGGTGCTGCTGACGTGCGTTCCGGCGCATGGGGAGTAGTCGAACCCTTCGATTTCCACAATGCGGAGTGCCCCCTCAAGGTCTGGGATTTTGCGAAGGGGAACACGCCCCTGTTCGTCAGGGTCTAGGGTATAGGTCAAGAGCGGCAAGTTGGAAAAAACGACTTGGTTTGCTCTTGCTTCTGCGGCATCTTGTTCTTCTTCAGACAAGACTGGTGTGGAAATATCAATCGTGCAGTACTCTTCGCCTAGATGAAAACTCTCGGTACGATAACCATATTGATCGTGGAACACGGCTGAGAGAAGGTGTTGACCGCTATGCTGCTGCATATGGTCGAGTCGACGGGGCCAATCGAGTACACAAAGGGCTTCGTCACCCTGCAAGACCTGTTCTAGGGCGTGAAACACAGTTCCGTCTCGCTCAAACACATCGCTTATGGCGATCCCGTTAATGAAACCGAGATCGTGGGGCTGACCGCCGCCAGTGGGATAGAAGATCGTCTCTTCTAGAACCACCAGGTTTCGACCACCCTCTCGTTCGCTGGAGAGTATCTTTGTCTTGAGTTCCTGTAACCATGGATCGGAATAGTAGCGCTTACGGATGAGGATCACTCACTTTCTTCTTAGGCGGTCTTGGTGACCATTGTCTTCTTATATAATCCTAGTTTTTTAAAGGTAAAAGGAGCTCCTAGACTCGCCCACAGCCCCAAGAGTGCATAGCGGACTACGTAGTCGATTCCGTCTGGTAGCCAACTCACAAGGGGTTTGAGGGCAATGCGTAGCACGAACAGGACTGCCAGGCCACCAAGGAGTTTGATCACATTTTGCAGAGGGGTGGCTTCCTCTGTAAAGTGAACATGCAAAAGCTCGAGCCGATAACCAATGCTGGCGCCAAGAAGAAAGCCAACAGTCATAGGTCCATCTCCGGTGGGATGCAAGAGGTAGAGAAGCGACGCACCCACAGCGGAGCCTAGCATCCAGCTTCTGAGGGAGATTTTCTCCAGGTTAACCTGGGCTAAGGAAGCGTAGGCCGCAAGGAGGACCGTAGCTATCGCCAGTCCACCCAGAATATCAATGGGCCAGTGTACGCCCAGATAAATCCGGGAGAAACTCACCAGGATCACCAGAATGACGGCTCCCGCCCAAGCCAAAGGTTTCTTGAGTTTCACGGCAAGAAATCCCCAAAAAGCCGTGGTACCTTGTGCATGTCCACTAGGGAAAGCATAGCCTTCTTGCTCCACGAGTCGAATTTCACGGGGAGGCCTTTCTGTCATAAAGATGTTTTTTGCGCCCGAGTTAACATAGGCAGAAAAGATGAAAAACAGAGCAAAACGGAAACCAAAGTGTTTATCAATCAGCCAATAGATCACAGGGATAGCAAACATATAAAACTCAAGGGAGCCTAGGGATGTGATGGCAGTGAAAAAGGCGGTTAAGGCAGGGGTGGCAAACTCTTGTGCCCACAATATGAGGGTAAGATCACCCATGTTGATCATCTCCTTTTTGGATCGTTATGATCAGTATTCTAAGTACGCGAAATTTGTCCTTCCGCTGGCTGAGCAAAGCAGGATTTTTCTCGCAGGAAGGGGAAGAGTAGCCGAGGAGGTGAGCCCAGCATGAAAATCAAAGAACCGGTGAATGCGCTCACGCATTTTGTTATGTTTCTGGCGGGTCTGATAGGTCTAGGGCTTTTGCTTTGGAAAGGTTGGGGGACGGTGTCTGGGGTCGCGGTTGCCTTGATCTTCGGCCTTAGCATTATCATGCTCTACGGCGCAAGTACACTCTATCATTGGGTGCGCACAACTCCCAAGAAGGAACTGATCTTGCGTAAACTGGATCACATTTCCATTTATGTGTTGATTGCAGGGACCTATACCCCTATCCTATATTATGGTTTGGAAGAAACGTGGCGCTGGGCGATGTTAGCGCTTGTCTGGGGCCTGGCCGCCGTGGGAGCTATCCTCAAGATCTGGTTGGTAGGCTTACCGC
This sequence comes from uncultured Clostridiaceae bacterium, assembly GCA_964485345.1. Classification (GTDB taxonomy): domain Bacteria; phylum Bacillota; class Limnochordia; order Darwinibacteriales; family Darwinibacteriaceae; genus UBA5420. The sequence continues at coordinate 37,216 of CAZAJB010000005.1, read as the reverse complement.
GCAGTGTGACCGCGGGGTTTTACTTGTTCTTGGGTTGGATGGCGGTTATTCCTTTTAAGCAACTGGTCGGGACTCTACCCAAACCAGCTCTGATTCTTCTGATCGCGGGTGGCGCAGCCTATACGATTGGTGCCATTATCTACGCAACCAAGATCTTCAACTTTGTTCCTAAACGATTTGGCTTTCATGAGGTCTTCCACATATTCGTTGGTCTCGGCACAATCCTTCATTTTCTGATGGTTTTTCTTTTTGTCCTATAGGGAGATGTAATCGGTTCTAGAGCGGAGAGTATAATGGGTAAACACAAAGATCTAACCCTAGTATTGTTGATCACCTTTTTCTACCATACCATGAATCAGATGTTTGTGCCCACGTTGCCACTTTATATCACCGGACTTGGCGGAAGTGAAGTGGTAGTGGGAGTAATGGTAGGCATGATGTTCCTTGGAGCCGTTGGCTTCAAGGTCTTTTTTGGCAGAATGGCTACGAGGCGCTCGAACCTCTTGGTCTTGCGGATCGGGCTTGTCATGGCTACATTGGTGATGCTTCTTTACCAACCTTTCTTGGGATTCGGCTTCTTGATCGTAGTTCGATTGCTACAGAGTGTGGGGCTAGCTGGTTTTGTCACAGGCGCACAGGGGTTGCTCTCGGACTATACCCGTCCCAATAATCGCGGCCGCTTCTTTGGTATTTTCGCAGCCATGATCGGTTTGGGTATGATGGTAGGTCCCTTGGCTGGCAGTTTTTTGGCGGAAAAGTCGGGTTATTCCTCCCTCTTCTGGGGAGCAATGCTCGTTGTGGCAGTGGCTATGGTGTTGAGTTTCTTTATTGGAGACAAGAGCAAAATTGCAGGTTTCGGTATGGGTCGGAAATACCAGCCCCATTCGCCTTGGAAAAACCATAATCTGCTGGTTCTCTCGGGTACGATGTTCTTGTCCGCCACCCTTATGGGTGCAACATCATCCATCTTTACGCTCCATGCAGTTCACGTAGGAATCTCCAATCCCAGCCTCTTTTTCACTCTGTATGCCCTTACCTTTACGTTGAGTGGCGCGGTTTCTGGCTACCTCTCGGATCGTTTCGGGCGCAGTGCCATGATTGTTCCGGGATTCTATCTCATGATAGCCGGTATTTTGTTCCTGGCCATTCTCAACGGGGCCGCAATCATGATCGCCGCCGCTATTTTGGTCGGGGTGGGTTTCGGTTTTGTGAATACAGTGCTGATGTCCATGGTCCCAGGCTACAGTATCAACGCGGTCGATGCCTCAAATGATCTGGCCTTCTTTAGCAACGCCTTTGACTTAGGTCTTGTTCTAGGCTCCATTGGCCTCTCTTGGCTGGCCAGCTATTCGTATGGAATATTCTGGCTTGCAGTGGCTGTCATCAATGGTCTAGGATTGTTGTTTTATCTAAGGCACAATCCAGAGAAAACCTCAAAAAAGGCTCAGGTGAGGACCTGAGCCTTTGCTCTAGCGTTTAGTCGAGCTCTCGAATGTAGATGTTTGCTTCTTTTACGGCTTGATCGAGAATCGGTCCGGGATTGGTGTTACCATAAAGAGCTTCTTCTACTGCGACACCCAAGATACGAGAAAGATCAGCATAGCTCACGGTGTTTGGCCGAGCTCTAGCGTAGTCAAACTGTTCCAACACGACTTGCATGTGGGGATTGTTGGCCAGGTACGCTTGGTACTTGTCTGAGTCTCGTACGGAAAGCCTGAGGGGAATATAGCCTGTGTTCATGCTCCACTCTAGATTGTTCTCCGTGCTCGTCATCCAATTGACAAACTCCCATGCTGCAGACTCTCTCGCTGGCTCCGTCTTGAAGATCGCTAGACTGCTACCACCGACACCGGTCACCTGGTTCTTGTACCCCGGTAGTGGTGCCACACCCAAGTCGAAGTCAACTTTGCTCTTCGTGGCAGCGATGGATGAAGTGCTCGAGTATTGCATGGCAATGCGGCCGGTCTCAAATCCGTCGGTAGGGGGGGAGAGTGATAGTACTTTGTGTCGATGGGCTAGATCGATCCAAAACTGGGCTGCCTCACGAGCTGCTTCGTCGTTAAACACAGCTTCGCTATAGTCTGGGCTGTACAGTTCGCCTCCAGCTTGCCACATGAAGGTGATGAATGCATACATGGAACCCATGTTGGCTCTAGTTGTAAAGTTTACACCCCATTCATCGGTTCGCCCATCGCTGTTGATGTCGCGGGTAAGGATGGATGCATACTCCACAAGTTCGTGCCAGGTGGTGGGAGGTGTTTCGGGATCCAACCCAACCTCTTTGAACTTGTCTTTGTTATACAAGAGGATCTGATTACTGAGAGAAAAGGGAACGGTCCAGGCCTCTCCGTGAACTGTGACAGTGTCTTTGGACAAAGCGCTATAATCGCTCAAGTATTCATCAGGATCCACGAAGTGGCGTAGAGGAATCAATGCGCCTGCTGAGACCATGAGAGGTGGCCAAAACTGGTCGACAAGGGCTACATCTGGAGGTGCACTTCCTGCTACGGCCGCGAGCAGTTTGTCTCGAGCCACAAACTGGTTTCCGGTGTAAAGTACCTTAACTTGAATATGGGGATGCTGGGCGTTAAATTCTGCTACCATCTGCTCATGGATCTTAGCATTGTCGCCACTTAAGTAGTGCCAGTAGTTGATGGTTGTTACTTGGGCCTCGGTCGCAGCCCCCGCCAACAAAAGTCCTGCAACAAGCGTGATAACGAGAAGAGCGAGCCTTGATTTTCTGTACATCATATGAACTCCTTCCAATTGGCTTGCGATTCCTATACAGAAAAAAGCAGCCCAAATTCTTCAGGCTGCCTTGCGTACACTGGTAAAATCACAGACAGAATTATTCTGTCTGCTCTTCTCTCATCCAGACTATACTGTCGGTTTTGGAATTACACCAAATCAACAACCCTTGGGTTGCTCGCGGACTATAACCGCCGGTGGGGAATCACACCCCGCCCCGAAGAATTCATTATGCAATTTTCATCTTTATTATAGCTTAGCTCAAAGGGGTCGTCAAGGAGAATGGTCACAATAGGAGGTGGTGCTTTTGCTGCTCAGAGGCAGAGCTAAATGTATGAAGGGGCGAGTGTTTGTCCCAGGCGACAAATCTATCTCACACAGAGCGGTGATGTTACTTGCCATCAGTGAGGGTAGCGCAGCGATCACGGGTTTTCTGCGCGGTGCCGATTGCCTTAGCACCCTAGAGTGTTTGCGGAACTTAGGAGCCCAAATTGAGGACCGAGGTTCTCAGATTATCGTGCAAGGAAGAGGGCTGAAGGGTTTAGGGAAGCCCGCAGGTATACTCGATGTGGGAAACTCAGGCACGACGATGCGACTGCTCAGCGGAATCCTTGCAGGGCAAGATTTCGCGTCGATCATCACGGGAGACGATTCAATCAAGGCAAGACCCATGGACCGGATCGCAGTTCCTTTACGAAGCATGGGGGCGAAGATTACTGGGAGGGAGGGCCTGGATTTAGCCCCTCTAGTGGTTCAAGGAGGGTGTCTGCAGGGTATAGACTACACCCTTCCAATCGCCAGCGCCCAGGTGAAATCCGCTATCTTACTGGCGGGATTGTACGCAGCGGGAGAGACAATTGTCAGGGAGCTCATTCCTGCACGTAATCACACCGAACTCATGCTGGAATATATGGGAGCCGAGATCGAAATAGACTGCAATCGGGTGACAATAGCCCCTTCTCAACTGGAAGCGCGAGATATTAGGGTGCCCGGAGATATTTCATCTGCCGCCTTCTTCATGGTCGCTGCTGCCTCCTTGCCAGGCTCGCATGTGGTCATTGAAAATGTGGGTCTAAATCGAACTCGAACTGGAGTGATTGATGTCCTGCGGGCTATGGGAGCCAGGATCGAACTAGAGAATCTCGGGCAGCAAAACGGTGAGTTGTATGGTGATATCGTAGTCCGGGGCAGTGCGCTGCACGGTACGACGATACCTCCAGAATGGATTCCAAGTCTAGTCGATGAGGTCCCTATCTTGGCGGTTGCAGCAAGCCAGGCCGAAGGGGTCACAATGATTACCGGAGCGCAGGAACTGCGTTTTAAGGAATCCAATCGAATTCAGGCCTTAGTCACAGAACTTGGCAAGCTCGGCGTGGAAATTCATGAACTCCCAGACGGACTTGTGATCGAGGGTCCTAACAAGATCTTGGGCGCCGAGGTAGAGAGTTATGGAGACCATCGTATGGCTATGGCCTTGGCCGTGGCCGGCTTGTTTGCTCAGGATGCGGTCAAGGTCAACGGCAGCCAGTGTGTAGATGTGTCTTTCCCAGGATTTGAACGAATACTGAAGGAACTAGCCGAGTAAAGAAAGGCGGTGAGCTGCGCGATGGAGATGCTGCAGATCAACCTACAAGCCCGTAGTTATCCCATCTATATTGGCCAGGGCCTCATAACAGACTTGCCTGCCCATTTATCCCCTAGGGACTCTTGGGTCTTAATTAGCGATGAAATCGTGGACAGTCTCTATGGTCAAAGACTGGTAGAACGATGGGGTGGTCCTAGTATTCACCGGATTATCCTACCCGTAGGCGAGAGGGCCAAAACGCTGCAAGAGGTGGAGAGGATTGTCGGCGAAATGTTGGCCTTGGGCGTGACGAGGAGCTCAGGCATACTTGCCCTAGGCGGCGGTGTAGTTGGTGATGTGGCGGGCTTTTGTGCCTCGATTTACATGAGGGGGATACCCTATGTTCAAGTGCCAACGACCTTGTTGGCTCAGGTTGATAGTTCTATAGGTGGAAAAACAGGAGTTAACATGCCTCAGGCTAAGAACATAATGGGGAGCTTCTATCAGCCTCAGGCGGTGTTTATGGACACAGACAGTCTTCATACTCTTCCTCGAAGACACTTAATCAGTGGGCTCGCTGAAGTGATCAAATATGGCGTGATCTACGATTATGGGTTCTTGAGTTATCTGCATGACCACTTTGCAGCCATTTTGAACCTGGAGGAGGCTACAATAAGCAAGGTCATCACCCGGTGCTGCGAGATTAAGGCGGAGATTGTGGCGGAGGATGAGAAAGACGAAGGTATTCGCAGAATACTAAACCACGGCCATACCATAGGTCATGCTTTGGAAGCCGCCACAGAATTCCAGCAGTACACCCATGGCGAAGCAGTGCTTATTGGCATGCAAATAGAAGCCCTGATGGCCCGCGAATTAGGCTTGCTGGATCAGGGATATTGCGGCGAGATCCTGACCCTAATCGAAAGGACAGGAATGGGCTTCAAACTCGAAGACAGCTTGCTTGGGTGTTTGCTGGATCATATGACCAAGGACAAGAAGAACAGGGGTGGTAAAGTATCCTTTGTGCTTCCCAGTAAGAAGGGAGAGACCACGGAGGTATTCCTAACCAGGCAGGAGGCCGGGGCCCTCTTGGAACGCCTATAAACTTATTTTTTCTGTCTGTTTCTGCCAGTAGCGTTTAAACCTGAGACTGCCCCTAAACTCTCCCGCGTTCGGCCGGCTGCTAATCACTGCAGTCTGCACAAGCTTCTGCTCAGCTTGCCAGGCGTTGGCCATGATGGCTTCGAGTCTGTGAGGATCGTCCTTTGGGTCTAGAGACGATACCTCCCTTAGGGCCGCCTGTTCTAACTTTGCACCTTCTTCGAGGTGCTTTCTTAATGTAAATACCTTATTCTGCAGGACTAGACGGTGGAATTCTTCCCTCAGGATCCAAAAATCCAGTGCCTCCTGCTGTTGATCCTCGCCATAAAGGACATCGTTTTGGGTCAACCAATACGGTTTAAAGATGGAGATGCAAGGTGTCGAGCTTCCGGTGAGCCAATACGTGTCAAGCGATTCGCTGAGTGAGGCGATGTAGCTTCCGGTAGTGTGATCGCCGACCAGTCCTCCTCCGTGCATACAGACACTTCCTAAGGCAGGTCTGGCAAAGGGGCTGTTTGACCCGAATTTGTCCCCATGGGATCGTAGAATCGCCATCATGGTTGCAACGCTGATTTGCCCCTTTTCGCTCTCAAGTATCGTCGAGCATGTACTGTGTCTGCTCTCTGAACCGCTAAACCTGGTGATCAGACTATTGGAGTAACAGCGGGCAAAGTCGAAGTCTGCCGCTGACTTGCACCATCTCTTAGAGATTGCAAAGTTGATGACCTCGGGGTGGGAGAGATCGAAGTTAGTTCCTATACTTAGGCGATTGGAAATGGCCCGCACATCTTTAACACGCTCAGCGACCCAATAGGGGCCAGCGGTCTCTAGCACCCAAGCGGAACTTCTGTCTGCGATTAGGAAAGAGTTGTGATAGATAAATCGTTTTTCATAGCCACAATTTCCGCCCTGACCGTGCTTCTCTAGTAGCTCAGTGATCAGCTGGAGTGCCTCAGTACTGGTCTTACAGCGCTCCAAGGCAAGACGTACTAGATCCATGCCTATGAGGCTGGCGGGCCCTTGCTTGACCTTGGTAAAGACCGCTTCGTTACCGACATTAAGTCCGTACTCATTGGCACCCATTTCGGCACCCCACATCCAGGAAGGCTTGAGAAGTAGGATGTCATAGGTCTCACGGACTTGATCAATGCTGATATAGGTGCACTTGACCTGGGCACCCTCCGCATATGTTTGGCGCGGTACTCGCATCATAAGTAGAGGCTCGTTCGGTTGGCGATCGCTATTCTTGGCGAAGATCACGTTTCTGTCTGCGGTCGAATTGCCTAAAGCCACCATCGTATCACACATCAATATTCCTCCCAAAGAAAACGAATTACTTCCGTTTACTTCTCCTCCGTGGCACAATCTCCTGTTCATCCCCCTCCGAGAAGAAGAGGTAGGCTCGGATTTCGGCAGGAACTGCTGATAAGTGACAAGCATGTGATACAAAGTGCTAATTCCATCACACTATTGTTTTGACTACTCATTGACAAAGGAATATAGTAGTTGTTGCTACAAGCATTACCTAATGAGAGGTGAAAGCAGTGCGTAAAAGACAGATTGTCCTTTTTATTTTCTTATTATTATTCTGGTTATTGCTGTCTTCCGATTATGATGCACAGCATATTATTACGGGTTTAGTATTGGCAGGACTTGTGACTTGGTTTTGGGGCGACCTGTCAGATTTGCTCCCTAGCCGATCGCTCGTGGGGACGCTACCCGCTACCATTCGTTTTGCCCTAACTTTACTTTGGGAGATCGTCTTAGCCAATCTTACAGTGGGGAAAGCCGTGTTATCCAGTCGTTCTAAGTTGGATTCGGGTTTTGTCTCGTTCAAACCTGACCTTCAGACCTCCTGGGGCAGGATTCTCCTTGCAAATACCATCACAATTACCCCGGGTACTGTCACCATAGACGTGAACCCAAATACAGGGTACTTTATGGTCCACGGCCTTACCAAGGATCTCCGCGAAGGTCTGGAGGACAGCCGGATGGTCCGGGTCATCCAGCGTTTGGAAGGGAGTCGAGTGAAATGAGTGTGACTTTAGTCTTAATCATCCTTATTGGGTTTCTGGCCGTAGTGGATTTTGTACGTGCGGTTCTAGGTCCTACAGCTGTGGACCGCCTGGTGGCATCATCAGCCATTTCTACAAAGGGCATGGCGGTTATCCTACTTTTGGCCTACGCTACGAATGATATGAGTTATATTGACGTAGCCCTTGTTTTGGCACTTTGCGGTTTTGTGGGTTTATTGGCCATGTTGCGTTCGCTCCTACCAGACGATGCTGCGAGCCTGACAGAGGATATAGAACAGAGACCTGCACAACTCATCCATTTTGTGGGTAAGGAGGAGGAGAGATAATGACCCTAGCTCATGCTTTTTTCGCAGTGGGTGTTTTTTTCTTCGCCTTGACCAGTCTAGGTCTCTTGCGGATGCCGGATGCTTACACTCGTCTGCATGCTGCATCGTTAGGAGATACCTTTGGTTTTGGGTTTATTATTATGGGTCTGATCCTTTCGGTGCCTGGTTTGGCCAATATTTTTAAGCTTATTCTGGTCTTGGGAGTGGTTTGGATCATCAATCCCACTATGTCCCATTATGTGAGTAAGGTAGCCCTGTTGCGCGGTAACTGGGTTGTGCTCACGCATCGCGGTGGCCCCAAGGAAGACGAAAAGGAGGACGTTGGCTTATGAATCCCCAAATCGCTGATTTTTTCAACGTTGCCTTTTTGAGTTTCTTGGTTGTCATTGCCATTGCCGTTTCCTATGTACAAGACTTGCTTTATGCAGCCATTCTTCTAGGAGCCTATAGTGTGACCATTGCTCTTATTTGGCTACTCATGAGTGCTCCGGACCTCGCCATTACTGAAGCGGCTGCCGGAATCGGCATGACGACCCTGATGATTGCCGTTATTAGTAAAATCGGGCGGAAGGAGGGATAAGCTATGTCCAATAAAATAGCAATTGTCCTTCTGGTTTGCATTGGCATGGTCGTGCTCTTGGCTATCTCAGAGCTACCTCTATACAGTTCGCCTAACGCTCCCGCCCAAAACTACGTGGCTGAGCGATATATTGACGGAGCCCTTCGAGACACAGGTTCCTTAAACATGGTATCTGCCATTGTCATCGACTACCGTGCCTACGATACTTTGATTGAGACCACGGTTTTATTCACAGCCATTATTGCGGTCTTTATGGTGTTAAAAAAAGGAACTGACGGAAAGGGTGAGCAAAATGACTGACTTTGTCTTAAAACGCATAGTTGCTCTTGTTTTGCCCTTTGTGCAAATGCTTGGCCTATACGTTATCTTTCACGGTGGAAGCTTTCCCGGAGGAATCATTGTGGCACTTTCTCTCATCGCTCTTAGCTTAGTCTTTGGACTGGATCGTAGCAATGAGAAGATCTCTGAACGCATAATGGACCTCATCTCCTTCGGAGCTCTCTGGTATCCTGCCATGGGATTAGTGGGAATCTTGCGGGGCACAACCTTTCTAATGAACAAAGGTGCCGGCGTGCCTTTAGGTGAACCTGGCAAGCTGTACTCAGGAGGATTGATTTTCCTAATCACTCTTGGGGTCGGTTTTACGGTCGCTAGCACTATGGTAACTTTATTTACTTCCTTAATGGAGGAGGACTAGGATGGGCGAATTTTGGAGTCGTATTGTACAGAATTATCCTTACGTTTTTTCCCTAGCGCTCTTTGCTATAGGTATTTATACCATCTTGACCCACTCGAATTTGCTCAAGAAGGTAATTGGAATCAACATTATGGAAGGTAGTATCTACATCTTGTTCATTGCCGCCGGTAATGTGCGAGGTGGGGTTGCCCCTATTTTGGATATGAATAATCCCGGGCAAGTTTATGTACATCCATTGCCTCAAGCACTCATGCTTACGGGTATTGTTGTAAGTGTGAGCGTTACGGCTCTTTCTCTTGCTTTGATCACGAAATTATACAAGTTCTATGGAACGGTTGATGCTAAAAAAATTATGCAAATGAGAAGTGAGGTGAGGGCCAATGGTGGGCGCGATCAGTGAAAACATATCTGTTCTAATTGTGGTGGCATTGCTCTCCACAGCCTATGTTATGCCGCTTTTGACCAAAATTCGACGGTTTAAAGTGGCAGAGTTTTTTGCAGTACTCATGTTGGGGCTGGCCCTCTCAGGCGGTATCTACGTTGCTAGCGAGATTCTGCATAATGGCTCATTTATTTATGCAGTTGGTGGCTGGTCTGCACCTTGGGGAATCGAACTTTCCTTAGATGCGGTATCAGGTCTCTTTTTAATCACCATTGGCCTAGTGGCCACACCGATTCTACTCTATGCCTCTGTTGATTTGGTGGAAGAAGTTGGCAGCCGCTCTCGGGCCGCCTGGTTCTTGACCCTGTTCTTACTCTTGGTCGCTGCCCTGTGTGGCCTGGCGATTACGGGGGACCTCTTTAACATCTACGTCATGGTGGAAGTAGCCACCATCGCTAGTTGCGCTATTGTGGCTGCTCGAAACAACGCATCATCGGTAGCAGCTACCTTTAAGTATCTCATGCTTGCCACTATCGGTTCGGGGTTTGTCCTGCTCGGAATTGGATTTCTTTTTATTCTTACCGGAAATCTCAATATGAACTTTATTGCTCATGAACTTAGTACAACTTGGCAGAATTATCCTACTGCTCTTTGGGTTTGTCTTAGTTTCTTCACTGTGGGCTTTGGGGTCAAGTCAGCCTTATTTCCCCTCCATGTGTGGCTACCTGATGCACACTCTACGGCGATTACGCCCTCTAGTGCCATGCTTTCTTCTTTGGCCGTAAAGGGCTATATTATCGCTTTACTCAAGGTATTTTACGTGGCAGTGGGTGCTAACATCATCACTAGGCTTCCCATTACCAACATTCTTGCGCTCATGGGTATGCTCGCAATTATTGCTGGAGCTCTATTTGCCCTGGCCCAAGATGAGCTTAAACGTCGTCTAGCCTTTTCTACGATCTCCCAAATTGGTTACATTTTCCTAGGTATTGGCTTGGGGAACATTCAAGGTCTGACAGGAACATTTATGCACATTTTCAGCCATGCCACAACCAAGGCTCTGCTATTCTTAGCAGCTGGTGCCATGATTAAACGAACTGGGAAAAGTAAAATCAGTGACATGGCCGGGATTGGCTTGGAAATGCCTGTCACTCTGGGCGTGTTCGCAGTAGGTACCCTTTCTATGATTGGTATTCCATTATTCTCGGGTTTTGTAAGTAAGTGGCAACTACTCTTAGGTAGTTTGGCCGCTGGCAATTACTTGGCCGTAGTCGTCTTAGTATGTGGTAGCCTACTCGCTGCAGCCTACTTGTTGCCTGTGCTGCGCATCACTTTTTTCCAACGCTCTGAAAAGACAGTTGTCTCAGAAATACCCCACGTACAGTTAGTGGCAATGCTGTTTTTGGCCGTTGTGATTGTAGTTGTAGGTATGTTCCCAGGCGCGGTGCTGCAGCTAGCTGAACAAGCCGCTACGACACTTCTGGGTCTGGAGGTCTTGTTATGAGTACGATCCTTATTTTTATCGCAATATTTAGCACGGGTTTTGGTGCTATCTGGGTTGCTGTGACTCCCAATGAAGCAAAAAAAGTGCGTAACTTTGTGGCCTTTGGTGCTACCGTAGTAAGTGCAGTTGCCGTGTGGTGGTTAATGAGCCTGGGCTTGTATTCAGGCGTGTACCCTGTTTTTGAGCTTGGAGTTGCTTCGTTGGCTCTGAAGCTTGCCCTCGATCCCTTAGGGCTAACCTACGCGGTGATCGCGGCAAGTCTGTGGGTTTTTGCAAGTGTGTATTCTTCAGGCTATATGGATCAGGATGATAAACAAAGGCAGTACTTTTCCTTCTTTCTACTGTCTGCAGGTATTACCTTAGGTATTGCCTTTTCTGGCAACCTTTTCACGTTTTACCTGTTTTATGAACTCCTGACCTTTGCCACCTATCCCTTGGTGGTCCATCCAGGTACCAAGGAGGCTCTAGAAGCCGGTACGAAGTACATCAAGTATAGCTTGGTTGGTGCCAGTTTTATTCTGACCGGGCTTGTGATGCTCTGGATGGTGACTGATGGAGTTCTTGATTTTCGGAGTTTGCCAGCGGCTTTGAGTTCCATCCCTAGTGGTAAATTGATGGTTATGTTCTTCCTTTTCTTAATTGGCTTTGGTGTGAAGGCAGCAATTATGCCACTTCATGGGTGGTTACCTTCAGCTATGGTAGCCCCTACGCCCGTTAGTGCCCTCTTACATGCGGTTGCCGTTGTCAATGCTGGTGTATTTGGCATTTTGCGCACTGTGTACTCTGTTTTTGGAGTAGATTTAATCCAGGATCTAAATATCCGCTGGTTACTACTTGGGATTTGCTGTGTCACAATCTTGATGGGCTCCTTTATAGCCTTAAAACAGGATGTTTTGAAGCGGCGTCTAGCTTACTCCACCATCAGTCAGTTGGCTTACATCTTACTTGGGGTTTTTATGCTTCATCCCTTGGCCTTAGCTGGGGCCATTTTGCACATGATCTTCCATTCGACGCTGAAGATTGTCCTCTTCTTTTCCGCGGGGATCGTGGCTGAGGAAACAGGTTATGTTAAGATCAGTGAACTTAAAGGTGTGGGGCGGATCCTCCCGTTAACTCTAGGAAGCTTTGGTCTGGTCAGTCTAGGTATGATTGGCATGTTGCCCTTAAGCGGTTTTTGGAGTAAGTATTATCTCATGCGGGGCGGTCTGGCCACAGATTCCTGGGTTTTGCTTGTGGTCTTACTCGTTAGCGGACTTCTGAACGCCTTTTACTTTATACCCATTACCATCTCTGGCTTTACGGGTAAATCGGGTTTGAAGCGCCCAGACAAGACCACGCCCCTGTGGTTGATGCTAGTTCCAACCTTAGTGCTGGCCGCTTTAGGTGTTGTCTTTGGCCTATGGCCTGGATTAACCTTGCCCTTGGTGGATGCAGTGGTTACTCAGTTCTTTAGCTTGTAGGGAGGTGAATCACGATGTATTGGAGTTTGATCTTGATTTTGGTTCCGTTCTTAGGTGCAGTGGCCTTAGCTCGCTGTAAGAATCTGCAGAGCCAATCTTTTCTTAGTATTTTTGTCACTGGGGTGGGCCTTCTAGCCAGTATTATGAATTTTTTGCTGGTACGAAGCCAAGGTACCCTAATTTGGCAACTGAGCTCATGGGGCATCGTTGAAACAGTTTTTCGCCTCGATGGCCTTTCAGCCCTATTTAGTCTCTTTAGTGCCTTGGTATGGTTAGCAACTGGGATATACATGTACACGTACATGCAGCATGAAGAGGGAACACTGAGCTTCTACGTCTTTTATTTGATTACTTTAGGGGCCGTACAAGGTGTCTTTTTAGCTGGCAACTTCCTAACGCTCCTGGTCTTCTTCGAAACTATGACAGTGACTTCGTTTTTCTGGGTAATACATCGCCAAGATCGGGAGTCTCTTCGTGCAGGTTATTTTTATCTGTTCCTTGGAATCGCCGCGGGGCTCTGCATTGCCGGTGCCATTGCCTTACTCATGATTTCTGGCACAACGTTACAAATTGGTGTGGCGGCTACTTTACCTGCAAACACTGCCTTGGTGGGCTGGGCAGTCCTCCTACTCCTTTCTGGCTTTGGAATCAAAGCTGGTATGGTTCCGGTTCACATCTGGCTGCCCATGGCTCACCCCGTTGCTCCTAGCCCAGGCAGTGCCTTGCTGTCGGGTATTTTGATTAAGGCCGGTGCCTATGGCCTGATCCGCACAGGGCAGCTCGTCAATTGGAACATGGGAGAGCTCGTGCCCTGGCTGGGCACTTTAGTCGTAATTATTGGTATGGTAACCATGCTCCTTGGGGTAGCCCTCGCCCTTCTGCAGGGAAATGCCAAGCGCCTCTTGGCCTATCACAGTGTAAGCCAGATGGGCTACATTATCCTGGGTATTGGCACCGCATTGGTGTTGAAGGATCAGGGAGCCTACGGAGTTTCAGGAGCGATTTTTCACTCCTTGAACCACGCCCTCTTTAAATCGGCTCTTTTCTTAGGCGTTGGAATTATCTTCTTAGGAACAGGTGAGCTAGACCTGTACAAACTAGGTGGGCTCTGGAGAAAGTACCCTTGGACAGCCATTTGCATGCTCATTGCCGCCTTTGGTATTACGGGCACACCGGGCCTTAATGGTTTTATCAGTAAGAGCCTCCTTCACCACGGTGCCCTGGAAGCAGCCCTGACGGGCAATCCCATTATGGTCTGGGCAGAACGCTTCTTTAACGTAGTCGGTGTCGGGACCGTAGCGTCTTTTGTGAAGTTGATTGGACTTACCTTCTTGGGTAAGGAGAAAACTAAGGTCAAGAAAGGCGCCGGCGAAGGTCCCTTCTTGAAAGCCGCCATGGTGCTCCTTGCAGTTGTTATGCTGATTATTGGTACACAGCCTGGGCTGATCATGAATCTCTTCATTGAACCTGCTACCTTAAGTGCAGGGATGACAGATTTAAGTCATCTTAGTCACCTAGACTTCTTTGAGAGTTCTGCGGTGTGGGATATGGTTATCACGCTCATTATCGGTGCCGCGTTCTTTGCTTTTGGTATGAAAACACACCTCTTCCATTATGAACCACCGAAGTGGCTGAGTCTGGAATTTGCTGGAACCCAAGTTGTCCGGGGATATCTCTGGCTTGACAGTCGTATGAGTCGAGTATATCAAGCCGTTTCAACTAGGGTGACCTTCAGTCTTAGATGCCATTACCTGCGGATGATGGCGGTGAATCGCAGACTGGACTTTGAGGGCGGGGGTATTTTTACCGTCTTGAATTTTTCGAATCTAAATACTGACGTGTTTTTGATTCTCACTGTTTTGGCTGTCATGGTGCTTTATTACTTGGGCACGTATATTCTAGGCGCCTAAGATAAGTCACGCCGACCGGGTTGATCTACCGAAGATCAGCCCGGTTTTTTGGCTGCAAATTCAAGGAAAAACACGCTTGACAGAGAGCGATGCACTGATTATACTGTATATGTTGCCGCAAGTACAGTTAGGGGTGAGAACGTGAATGTCATTTTATCCAATGCCTCCGGTGTACCGATGTATAACCAAATCAAGGAACAGGTCAAGGAACAGATCCTCTCAGGCGAATTGGCCGAAGGAGCGATGCTTCCTTCCTTACGTCAACTGGCCAAGGACTTGAAGATCAGTGTCTTAACCACAACTAGAGCCTACAACGAACTCGAGGCAGAAGGCTTTATCAAGAGCCAACAGGGCAAAGGATTTTTTGTCATGTCTAGTGATTCGGATCTTATCCGGGAGCAACTGATTCGAGAGGTGGAATCCAATCTAATACGGGCCATTCAAGCGGCCCAACGTGCATCGCTAAGCGAGTCCGAGTTGCATGATTTGCTTGACCTATTACTGGAGGTGGAACAAGATGCATAGCTTTCTAGAACTTACCAATGTTAGCAAACGCTTTCCCGGTTTTTACCTTGATGGTCTCAGTTTTTCACTACCGCAGGGATATATAATGGGTTTAGTGGGGCCAAATGGTGCAGGCAAGACCACGACTATCCAGTTAGTTCTTGATATGTTGAAACCAGATAAAGGACAGATCAAGGTATTTGGGCTTGATCTAAGAGGGCATGAGCTGCAGATTAAGGAAGATGTGGGTGTTGTCTTTGACCGCTTGATGTTTGTTGATGGCTGGACGGTCAATGATACACAGAAAGCCATCTCCAGGTTTTATCGCCATTGGGATTCCAAAACGTTCGCTAGGTTGGTAGATGAGTTCGAACTTCCCAGTAAAAAGAGCATTGGCGACTTTTCCCGAGGAATGCAGATGAAGCTTATGTTGGCTTGCGCCTTATCTCACAACGCCAGACTGCTCATTCTAGATGAGCCGACGAGTGGTCTCGATGCCATAACCCGCGATCAGCTATCGGGAATCCTGCAGGACTATATTAAGAACGGGGACAGAAGCGTTTTGCTTTCGACCCATATCTCCACTGATCTAGAACGCGTTGCCGACTTTATTACCTTCATCAAGGACGGTAAGCTGTTCTATACTGGTAGTCTAGGAACCTTAATGGAGAGCTTTTGCCTAATTAAAGGCAAGCCTGGTCAACTAACGGCAGATTTGAAAACCAAGATTCTGGGTTTGAGGGAAACAAATATGGGCTTCGAGGGTCTGATCACCACGGAGGAGGTCCGGGGGTTTGGAGATCTTCTAACCGACCAGCCCAGCCTAGATGATATTGTCGTCTTCGCAAGCAAAAAAGGAGGGTATACATGGGCATAACAAGCATGATAAGGCTTGATTATTTCACGATGAAGCCGAACTTAAAGACCTTTGGTGTAGTGATTCTCTTTGTGGTTGCCCTTTTTTGGCTGATGGGTACATCCTTAACACTTCTCTTGATCAATTGTGCCTGGTCCATTGCGCTGATTTCCACCAATATCTTTGCAGTTGAGGAAAAAGATGGATTGCAACGATTGTACGGGATGCTTCCGTTGGGAGCGAGGGACATCATTTTAGGGCGATATGGGTTTGTTCTCCTTAGCTATGTGGTTGCCACCTCTGTGGTCTTGGGCTTGTCTTTTGTGGTTCCAGGCAATGGGTCCACCCCTTGGAACGGAGTTTTCTTTTCCTTGGGCGGGTCTATTTTGGTTTTTTCTGCAATTGTTGGGACCCAAATGCCCTTCTTTTTCCGTCTAGGCTATAACAAAGGCAGATTCTATGCTATGGCACCCTTTTTCGTAGTGATCGGTCTAGTTGCACTTCCATCTTTTGTGGGCGATACTTTAGTCCTGTTTAAGTGGGTGATTAACAACCAGAACATTGCATCTATCCTGATGTTTACCTTGGGCATCGCTATCTTATCCTTATCGTATGTGGTTTCCCTTCTGCTCTACAAGGGCCAAAAGTAGGCATTGGAAAGACGTTGACAAAGGAAGGACTAATGTTATACAATGTTAGTGCACTAGATGGCTGGTACACTAGACCCGAAGGAAAGCGTCACGGACAACCTAAGGGTAGAAGAAGCCGAATTACTATTCACTATCGGGGGAATTTATCGAGGAGACAGTCTGCCTGAGCGGCTGGGCTTTCCCGGAAAAGATTGTGAAACATTGAATGAAGCTACGCACTCGGGTATACTCATAGTATTAGGCAGTAAAGGAGAGGTTTAGATGGGCATTGTTGAATTGGAAAATGCGAAGAAGGTCTACACTCTTGGTAAGGCAGAAGTGCATGCGGTACGAGGCGTGACTTTTTCTATAGAAAAGGGTGACTTTGCATCTATCGTGGGGCCATCGGGTTCAGGAAAGTCAACCATTTTAAACCTCATCGGATGCATCGATCAACCCACCGATGGGATCGTGAGAATTAATGGAACCGTTACGGAAGGTCTAAAGGACAAGGCACTTACCAAGCTTCGCCACGAAACACTGGGCTTTATCTTCCAATCCTTCAATTTAATACCCGTGCTCAATGTCTACGAGAACATAGAATTTCCACTCCTTTTAGGTAAAGATAAACGAAGCAAGAAAGAGATTAGCGAATGGATTGAGTTTCTAGTAGATGCCGTGGGCCTGGCGGATCATATGCATCATAAATCTAACGAGCTCTCAGGAGGGCAAAGGCAGAGGGTAGCTATCGCTAGGGCCTTAGCCACGAAACCAGAAATTGTTTTGGCCGATGAACCAACAGCGAACCTGGACTCCAAGACGGGCCAAAGCATCATTGCGCTTATGAAAGAAATGAATGCGGAGCTGAACACAACCTTTATTTTCTCAACCCATGATACCACCATCATGGAAATCGCGGATCATGTTATCCAGCTTCTTGATGGCCTAGTTGTGGCGGATACCAAGAAGAGCGCCAAGGTGGGGAATTTGTCATGAGGATTATTCTTACCATTGCCTGGCGCAACCTGCGTGAACACAAGGTAAAAACTCTTATTATCGGTTTGATCATGATTATCGGCATTATGGTTCTCGTGGTGGGCAACTCTTTTATGGATTCGGCCGCGGCAGGTATCGAACGCTCCTATATTCAAAACTATACGGGGCACCTTATGATTACTGGGGAGAGCAAGGGGTATCTCACCCTCTTCGGTTTTCAAGACATGACAGCGATGGAGCGAGCGGTTCCGAGGATTCCTGAGTATGCAGATCTTGTTGAGTATGCCGGCTCCCTCCCATATGTGGAGACGGTCAATCCCCAGGTCTCGGCTAATGCCATGGTTTCTAGGGGAGATAAGATGCTTGGTGTTACCCAACTCTTTGGGATCGCGCCCGATGACTACCGTGTAATGTTCCCCGACAATGTGGAGCTTTTGGCAGGGGAGTTTTGGGCCCCAGGTGAGCAAGGTATACTCTTGAACAGCACGGTAGCTGAGATGATGGAGCGGCAGATTGGGTTCAGCTTGCAACCAGGTGACAAGCTTTTGTTCACCTCTGCCAGTACCATGACGGGTATGCGAATTCGCGAAGTTGAAATCACCGGAATCTTTGAATTCAAGCAATCTAACATACAGCTCGACATGGTTTCGCTGATGGATGTATCGAATGTGCGGGCTTTAGCGGGTATGGTAGTCGGCCATGCGGCACCAACTGATTTGAGTCCTGACGAGCAATCACTCTTGGGGACTATCGATGAAGATAGCCTCTTTGACTCCTTTGGTTCTCTTGATGCGCTTTTTGCACCGGCGGAGGTAGAACAAGAGCTCGCGGGGGATGATTATTGGTTTTCGCTACTTGGTGAGACCGAGTCTCGGGACCTTTCCAATGCGGAGGATACAGGCGCTTGGCAATACCTCTTGATTCGTTTGACCGATGAGGCCTATCTCAAGCAGGCACAGGAAGACTTTGGCAAGTTTTTTGCTGAACACAATATCCCTGCCCAGACAAGGGATTGGATGCAAGCGGCCGGCTCTATGGCCCAGCTTTCCAATGGAATTAAGGGCATCTTCAATGGTGTCGTCCTCTTGATCGCCGTTGTTGCGGTGATTATTATTATGAATACGTTAGTCATTTCGGTGACAGAAAGGATGGGCGAGATCGGAACGATGCGTGCCATTGGTGCCCAGAAAAGCTTTGTGCGCCGCATGGTCGTCTGGGAGACTCTGATTCTTGCGGGAATCGCAGGAACAGCCGGAGTTCTCTTAGGGTCCCTGGTCCTTTTTATCCTTAATAGAGTCGGGCTTGAGGCAAGTAATATGTTCTTTGAGATTATCTACGGTGGACCTGTTTTGCGTCCGGAATTGTCGGTCTCATCGGTGATTATGTCCTTTGTAGTGATCCTAGTTGTGGGGATTGTCTCCAGTACCTATCCCGCGGCTATTGTGATGAAGACATCGCCCCTAAAGGCTATGGAAAGTTCGAGGTGATCTAGATGTTCTTGACAATGAAGGTAGCTTTTCGCAACGTCTTGAGGCAGAAAAAACGCAGTTTCCTCCTGGCTGGAGCGATAGGCTTTGGAATGCTCGTTATAACTTTGATGAACGCCCTCACTGGCGGTGTCGTAGGAAATATCCGTGAGAACTTCTCCCATGCCCTTGGAGGCCATGTCTTCATTATGGGACGGGAGTGGACTGATGCGGGCCAGATGATCATGAAAATCAGACCGGACGAACGCCTCGATCAACTCTTGGAAGAAAATGCGGGCCAAATTGAGGCCCTTACCCGGCGCAGCCAGGCGATGCCGACTATGATTTTTGGTTCAAGGCAAACGATGCAGATGCTATATGGGGTAGACTTTAGCGAGGAAAACAAGCTCCTTGACAGTCTTGTTGTCACCGAGGGTTCCTTCGATGACGTTTCGGTGGACGATGCTTCCATCATTCTACCCCAACCGATAGGAGAACGTTTGGGAGTCCAAGTTGGGGAGACGCTCTTAATTAGGCTCGAGACTCTCACTGGCCAGCAGAATGTGGGCGAGGTCAAGGTTGTAGCCTTTATTGAAGATCAGGAGGAATTGGGTCTCTCGGCAGCTTACACCAGTCGTGCCTATCTCAATGCTCTCCTTGGAATGGAACTCCATGAGTATCAATTGTTGAACATGTTTTTAACAGATTTGGACCTTGTTGACGATTTTGCTCGCATCGTCAGGGAGGGGCTCAGAGCACCAGAAGAAGAGGTAGAGGAAGTAGTCGAAGCAGAACCTGCGGTCTCTGTGACGATAGCTGGAATGCCCCTTGATTCTTTTGCTGAACAAGAGGAGATCACACCTTGGGAAGGCACACGCTATCAGATCATGCATATTAACCAAATTATGGAGGCTGTGGAGCTAGTGGTGGGCGTTTTAAATCAAGTGGGTCAAGTCATCTTTCTGATCCTACTTGTGGTCACCATGGTGGGTATCACCAACACCTTCCGAATGATGATGATTGAGCGAACCAAGGAAATTGGTACGATGCGGGCTTTTGGCATGCATCAAAAACGAGTGAAGAACATCTTCCTTTGGGAGGCAGCTTTTCTAGGTCTCCTAGGCTGCATAGCTGGGCTAATTCTCGCAGGAATTGTCGCCGTGGCCGTGGGTAGCATCCATTTTAATGCGGATCCGTCTATGCAGTTTTTCTTAGATACTGGGAAGATTACATTTGTCTTCTCCATAACCAACGTGATCATCAATACGGCTATCGTGGTTTTAATCAGCCTGATCGCTGCGTATTGGCCAGCACGATCTGCAGCCAAGATGTCGCCGATGAAGGCACTTAGTTCTCACACATAGGGGGTTTATCATGAAAAAAATCCGATTTATCTCTGCTGCTTTGGTCCTATGTTTTCTTGCAGCTGCATTGACAGTAACAGTACAGGCCCAAGATTTTAGTCATATTGAAGCGATCTTGGACCGCCTCGATCAGCAGTCTCGTTTCGAGAACACGGACTTTTCGTCTGTATTGACCATGATTGTGGAAGATGTAGAAAACGGCATTGAAAAGATGGTGGTACGTCAGTTCAGGCGTGATGACGGTGAACGTTTCCTCCTCTTGATTCAGGAGCCTGTTACCGAGAAGGGCCAGGGATATCTTCTAGAAGGCGATAACTTATGGTTCTACGATCCTTCTAGTCGGCAATTTGCCCACACCTCCCTTAAGGAGAATTTTCAGGATTCCGATGCTCGCAACGCGGATTTTGGATCGAACAGCTACTCCTCATCCTATGAGGTGGAAGGATACCTAGAAGGTACTTTGGGCAACTTTGAGGTTTACATCATTGACCTAAAGGCTGTGGACGATACAGTCCCCTTTCCCTATGTTAAGCTCTGGGTCACTAAAGACTCTGATCTAGTGTTGAAAACGGAGGAATACAGCCTAACCTATCGACTAATGCGGACCGGGTTGTATCCTAAGTACACCAAGGTTGGTGATGTTATCCTACCTGTGCAGATGATCTTCATCGATGAATTGTTGGAAGGAAACAAGACCCAAATTGCAGTTAGCGAGATCTCCATCAGCGATATCCCAGATCATGTTTTTACCAAAGCATATATTGAAAGAGTAAACCGTTAGGGGGTAAAGTTATCATGCGTAAACATCTTGCGTTTCTTGTTGTTTGCTTGCTCATGCTCAGCTTACACAACAGTACCGCGTCGGCCATGGATTTTGATTTTGACGACCTTTTTGGGGACGACTTATTTGTCGACTTTGCAGAAGATCAGACAGCCGTACGGCCCGAAGAAGCGTTCCTCGTCCAAGAACGCTGGGATCTGGGGGGCAACTATCGGTTTTCTGTAAGGGCCGCGAGAACTATGTTTGAAGGCATGGACCCCGTAGATACCTTGGGCACATCCCTCGGCGGACAGGTCTATCTCGATGCCAGGCCAGACCCCAACTTTCGGGTCTTTGGTAAAGTTGACTTGAATTATGCTGTAAGTAAGCAGATCGGCCAAGATAGACAAGCACGCGATCCATTATCCATCAACTTACAGGAGCTTTTCTCTGACTTCAACTACGATAATCAAGTGTTTTTCCGGGCAGGCAAACAGAAGGTTAAATGGGGGGTCGGTTATTTCTTTAGCCCCGCGGATGTCATCAACATCGGTCGCATTAATCCCCTCGATCCTGGTGTCGAATTAGAGGGGCCTGTGGCTCTGAAGGCGCATTATCCGAGGGGCACTACGAACTACTATCTATATACTCTCTTTGACGGTGTAACTACCCCAGATCAGGTTGCACTGGCCCCCAAAATGGAGTTTGTGTTGGGTGGAACAGAAATCGGCCTCGGGGGGTTTTACCAAAAAGACAAGGTGCCCAGGGCGATGCTGACTATGTCTTCCTCCTTGGGTAATCTGGCAGTTTTTGCTGAAGCGGTTGTGAGCAAGGGATCGGACAAAGGTTTTGTCGATGCTCTTCCCCTGAATTATCCCGTGGTGAAGAAGGATCCATTGTTCTTCCACCTCACAGCTGGCGCAAGGTATAGTCACACGGACTCTGCTGGGCTGTTTAACCTGACTGGCGCGGCCCAATACTACTTCAATGGTGAGGGCTATGAGAACCAGGAACACATGCAGAATTTCCGCAAATACTATGCTACGCTGCTCGCCATGGCACAGATGGACCCAGAAAACGAAGAAATCAAGCGAGCCCTAGCGAAGATCAATCCGGCAGACATGACCTCTACAGGCAGACATTATCTAGCAGCCATGGTTGGATGGAATAATCTCTTGAACACGAAACTGTCGGCATCAGCGTTCTTGAACGCGAATCTCTCTGACCAATCTGGTATGGTCACGACCACGTTGAGCCTTCCCTCTATTAGCAAGATTTCGCCCAGTGTGGGAGTGAGCTTTAACTACGGCGACGTAGCGACAGAGTTTGGAGCTCTGGGTCGTAACACCACCATATTTGCTGCCATCACCTTGGGTAGTGGATCCTTCTAGATAGATGAAAAAAATGCCTGGCCAGGTGCGGTAACGACCTGATCGGGCATTTTTTGTGTTTACTTGCCATGGAGAGAAATGCTGACTTCGAGAGTACCGATATCGGTGATCAGTGGTAATACGATTGCCTTTTCTGTGGACATGGTCATGGATCCCTTGCTGCCCACAAAAACCTGGGGCGGCGAGATATCACAAGTTAATGAGTTCCGAGCGAGATACGTTAAGGCGTTACCGCTGATAATATTCGCCACTTCGCTTAAAGCCGAGATCACAAAGGCATCGAGTTTCGCTATTTCCATACCTGACATGATTCTGACCATGTCGAGGGCCATCGCTTGAGGGAAACTATATAAGAGGGATCCCCGCAAATCACCGGTAACCCCGATGCCTACGTTGGCCTCGCTGACAGGGACGAGTTCCTGCACGGCCCTGAGGGTTCCCCTTGTTGGTTCCATACTGAGCATGACGCGGAAAACATCCAGGGTAGCTTGGTAGAACGGATTTATGTATTCAACTCTCATGGGCGGCCTCCCCCTGACGCAGGAACTCACCAATCTTCTGGTCTTCTCGGCCTACATGCATAATCAACCATGTCATGACTTTGGCGCTGAATTCCTGTACCTTCTCTTCATCAAAGCCTTCACGCTTAACCATCATGGCGAATTGTTGGATCTCCGCCTTAAAGTCCTCGTGAATCTTTCTGTGCTTTTCCAATTCAGGGTAGCCCATCTCCTCTTGTAGCTCTTCTTCGTCAGCAAAGTGAATGATGACGTAGTGTTGCATGAAAACGAGGGTATCTTGTACTTGTTCTAGGCGATCCTCCCAAGGCTCACTGCCCTGCACGACTTGGATGAATTTGGAGACTCGTTTGAAGAGCTCTTGATGCTGCGTATCAATTAAATCCGAACCAACCCTGTAGTGTTCTTTCCACATAGAAAACGCTCACTCCTTTCGAAACAGAGTTTCTCCTTCAGACTGTCAGTTCCTGCCTCGAAGTATGGTATAATAAAGACGAATGCGTTGCATTCCTTAGAAATCGGATGGAGGTTGATGCTGTGAACGATTCGAGTATACT
>CAZAJB010000005.1:0-13767 GCA_964485345.1 uncultured Clostridiaceae bacterium | reverse complement strand
TACGGACAGGTATGGTTGAGGCGGAAGAAGTACCGGCTCCCACTCATCCCCTGGTAACGATGGACTTGGGAGAGCTTGGGATGATCAAAGTCGAGCTCTATCCAGATATTGCTCCAAATACAGTGCATAACTTCATCTCCCTCGTGCAGCAAGGGTACTATGACGGCGTGATTTTTCATCGGGTCATTCCTGGCTTCATGATTCAGGGTGGGGACCCCACTGGTACCGGTGGTGGTGGCCCAGGCTATGGCATCAAGGGTGAATTCAGCCAGAACGGATTCGCAAATGGTCTCAAGCATGCACGCGGGGTGATTTCCATGGCACGCACGAATGCACCAGATTCTGCCGGTTCCCAGTTCTTTCTTATGGTCGCCGATTCTCCCCATCTAGATGGAGCCTATGCCGCTTTTGGCAAAGTTGTGGAAGGGATCGAAGTGGCAGACAAAGTTGTCTCGGCTCGGCGTGACAGGATGGACAAACCATTCGAGGAACAACGCATCTTGAAGATGTCCGTAGAAACCTACGGGGTGGAGTATCCGGAGCCTGAAAAACTATAGGTAACCATGGATGGAGATGAAGTATGAGCCTGAAAATTGTGGGTCCAAGCTTACCCAATATTCCCTGGCAAGAGCGTCCTGCTGACAGCGGTGATGTGTTGTGGCGCTATTCTCAGAATCCTGTTATTCCCAGGGATCTGATCCCCTGTTCCAATAGCATATTCAATAGTGCTGTCGTACCCTTCGGCGACGAGTTTCGAGGTGTATTTCGGGTAGATAACAAGGCGAGGGAAATGCGTATTCACTCCGGCCGGAGCAAGGATGCCCTGAGCTGGACGATCGAACATGAGCCGATTCAGTTCATCTGCGATGATGCGGAGATTGGTAACTTTGTCTACGGCTATGATCCACGCGTGGTCTGGATAGAGGATCGCTATTATGTGACCTGGTGCAACGGGTATCATGGCCCAACGATTGGTGTGGCCTATACGGAAGATTTCAAGGATTTTTATCAACTAGAAAACGCTTTTTTGCCATTTAATCGTAATGGCGTGCTCTTCCCTCGGAAGATTAATGGCAACTTCGCCATGGTGTCGCGACCGAGTGACAATGGGCATACACCTTTTGGCGATATCTTTTACAGCGAGAGTCCCGGTATGGTCTATTGGGGCAAACATCGCCATGTGATGGGGACGACCGTGGGATGGCAATCCACGAAAATCGGAGCAGGTCCCATCCCCATTGAAACCTCGGAAGGATGGCTTATGATCTACCATGGAGTCCTTACATCTTGTAATGGCTTCGTCTATAGTGTAGGGGCAGCTCTTCTGGATCTGGATCAGCCTTGGAAGGTTGTGGCCCGGACCAGCCCCTATATTCTCTCACCGCAGACATACTATGAGTGCGTGGGGGATGTACCTAATGTAGCGTTCCCATGTGCGGCCTTGGTTGACAGTGCCACTGGCCGTCTGGCTCTGTATTATGGAGGAGCTGACACGGTAACTGCTATGGCCTTTGGTTATGTGCAGGAGTTAGTTCAGTTCATTAAGGATAACTCTAGTCTTTAGAGGAGGAGATCGATGTTAGACTTTACGTTTTCTAATAACACGAAGATCGTCTTTGGTCGTGGAGTAGAAGAACAGGTAGGCAAAGAGGCCGCTGTTTGGGGTAAGAAGGTTCTCCTGCATTACGGCGCGGGACACATTGTGCGCAGTGGTCTTAAGGATCGTGTAGTAGACTCGCTAAGGGAAGCTGGTTTGGAGATCGTCGAGTTCGGGGGTGCCCAGCCGAATCCTAGACTAAGCTTGGTCAGGCAAGGAATTGAGCTAGCCCGCAAGGAACAGATCGACCTGATCTTGGCGGTGGGCGGTGGTAGCACCATCGATTCGGCGAAAGCTATCGGCATTGGTGTCCCCTATGATGGTGATGTCTGGGACTTTTATGCAGGTAAAGCTAGGCCAGAAGCGAGTGTACCGGTAGGGGTTGTCTTGACCATTCCGGCAGCGGGTAGTGAATCGAGCCCTAGCTCGGTTGTGACAAACGAGGATGGCCTGCTCAAGCTAGGTTGTGGAGCCCTTGTCATGCGGCCGAAGTTTGCCCTGCTCAATCCGGAGCTGACCTTTACACTCCCAGCCTACCAGACCGCTTGTGGCGTGGCCGATATGATGGCTCACATCATGGAACGATACTTCACCAACGAAGAGGATGTTGGTCTTAGCGATCACCTTTGCGAAGGAGCTATGCGCAGCATTATCCAGGAAGCGCCGATCGCCATCGCTGAACCAGAGAACTATGGCGCTCGGGCAAACATTATGTGGGCTGGTACTATCGCCCATAATGACCTCTTAGGTATGGGGAGGAGTGAGGACTGGGCTTCTCACAATATTGAGCACGAGCTCAGTGCCTTGTATGATATCGCCCACGGGGCAGGTCTATCGATTGTGTTTCCTGCCTGGATGAAGTATGTGTACAAGAAGAATCCACACCGTTTTGTGCAGTTCGCAGTACGGGTTTTTGGGGTGGAGCAGGACTTCCACAATCCAGAGCGCACGATTCTAGAAGGCATTCGCCGCCTAGAAGACTTTTTCCACCGCATTGGATTGCCGACAACATTGGCTGAAGCTGGTATTTCGGCCGATCGCCTAGGGGAGATGGCCGAAAAGGCTACTGCCGGGGATACGCAGACACTCGGTAACTTCATGCACTTAGGACAAAGGGATGTCTTGGCCATCTACAAACTCACTCAAGGTTAGAGACGGCGTAATATTGTGATGGGGCGGACGATTTCGCCCCGTTCTTCGCCAATCGGCGTTCTCC
This sequence comes from uncultured Clostridiaceae bacterium, assembly GCA_964485345.1. GTDB lineage: Bacteria > Bacillota > Limnochordia > Darwinibacteriales > Darwinibacteriaceae > UBA5420. The sequence continues at coordinate 10,954 of CAZAJB010000005.1, read as the reverse complement.
AGTTCCAGTCATTCCACCAGCCTAAGAGTTCAAAGCTGTTGAGCTTGGTTGCGGCCAAGACGAATTCCTGAGGAAAGATGGCTCGTCTGAGGCCCGTATGGAGTAGCTTGAGTGGTTTGCCCTGGTCTTTGATGGTGAAGAGAATGTTTTCCTCATAGAGCTGTTCGCCGGCGTCGTGTAAACGTGTGGAATATCGGGTCGAAACGGTAATGCCGTCGCGACGCATCACCCAGCTGTCGAGGTTGTTATCCAGCGACGAAAAATCAATGCACCAGTCGAGAAAATAAAGTCCCCCAGGTTTCAGGGCTTTTTGGACATTGGCAAAATGGCTCAAGAGCTCCTCCGTATTATTCACATAGAGCGAACCTAGCATGATATAGACGAAGTCCACGGGTTCTTCGATCTGAAAATCCACGAAGTTGGCGAGATAGAATTGGACATCCAGTTGGTGTGCTCTGGCCTTGTTCTGGGCAAACTCAATCATGGTAGAACTTAAGTCTAAACCATAGTACTCGTAACCCCGAGCGGCAAGCTCGAGCATATGAGGGCTGTTACCGCAGGCTAGTTCTAGGACAGTATGTACCGGGATTCTCGAATACTTGCGAATCGCTTCCTCCATCACATCCACTTCTGCAGGGATGTTCCGATACGAATAGGCTATCTCATAGTACTGGGGAAATCCATAGATAGAATCCAAGTGATCACCTTTTCTTGATATTAAGTCGAAGGGACGAGAGTTATGAATCACCTTACGGCCACCTTTGGTGGAGGATGCTTTTGGTGTCTCGAAGCGATCTTTAAGGATCTCCAGGGGGTCTTGACTGTCGCGCCTGGCTATACCGGCGGGCATGTGCAAAACCCCACATATAAGCAGGTCTGTTCAAATGAAACTGGCCACGCGGAAGTTATCCAAATCACCTACGACGGGGAGCTGATTAGCTATAAAGAGCTCTTAGAGGTCTTTTTTAGCATCCATGATCCAACAACGTTGAACCGGCAAGGAGGCGACATGGGTACCCAGTATCGCTCTGCCGTCTTCTATGAAACCGCCGAGCAAAAGGCGGATGCCGAGGAAGTGATGACCAGTATGGCTGAGCTTTGGGATGATCCAATCGTAACCGAACTGACCGAATTATCGATCTTCTATCCCGCAGAGGATTACCATCACGACTACTATGCCTCCAACTCTCAGCAGGGGTACTGTCAAATGGTGATTGCTCCAAAGGTGGTCAAGTTTCGGAAGCAGTTTCAAGCTAAGCTAAAATCCCAGTGATGGAACGGGAAGCTTGAGGGTAGCAAAATAATCCTCAGGGGTTTCGGCTCGGCGAATCATCTCGCTACTCCCATCGCTTCGGAATAGCACTTCCGCTGAACGGAGTTTTCCATTGTAGTTATAGCCCATGGAAAAACCGTGGGCCCCTGTGTCGTGAATAATCACCAAGTCTCCCAGATCAATCCTTGGTAGCTTCCTATTGATGGCAAACTTGTCATTGTTCTCGCAGAGTCCTCCTACCACATCGTAGGTGTGATCATGGGCAGCGTTCTCTTTGCCTGCGATTGTAATGTGATGATAGGATCCATACATCGCGGGACGCATGAGATTGACGGAAGAGGCATCAAGCCCAATGTAGTTTTTGTAGATGTTCTTGCGGCGGACAGCAGTAGCTATCAAGTGACCATAGGGGGCGAGCATAAAGCGCCCGAGTTCTGCTGCGATGGAGATATGACCCAAACCTGCCGGCACGAGAACTTCGTTGAAAGCGTCCTCTACACCGGAACCGATCGCCATAATGTCCGCGGGCTCCTCACCAGGATGATAGGGAACACCAATGCCCCCCGAGAGATTCACCAGAGCGAAATGGGCATCTGTCTCTGCCTGCAGATCTCGTACCAGTTCAAAGAGGATCTTGGCTAGGGTGGGGTAGTAATCATTTGTCCTTGTGTTGCTGGCTAAAAAGGAATGAAGGCCGAATTTTTGGACTCCTAGATCCAGCAACTGCCGAATGGCTAGACCAAGCTGAGGCCGGGTCATACCGTACTTCGCCTCACCTGGGGTATCCATGATTTCATTACTAATGGAAAAGTTGCCTCCCGGGTTGTACCGCAAACAGACTGTCTCAGGTATGCTAGGGAGCTGCTGGATGTACTCCACATCCGTAAGATCGTCCAGATTAATGATGGCCCCGAGCTGATGGGCAAGCTGAAAGTCTTCTAGGGAGGTCATGTTCGATGAAAACATGATCTCATGATCCCGAAAATCTGTGGCGTCCGCGAGGAGGAGCTCGGTAAATGTGGCGCAGTCAACTCCGCAACCTTCCTCCTTGAGTATGGATAGAATGACAGGATTTGGGGTAGCCTTTACCGCAAAGTACTCTTTGAATCCCGCATTCCAGGCGAAGGCTTGGTGAAGTCTGCGGGCGTTATCCCGAATACCCTGCTCATCATAGAGGTGAAAGGGAGTAGGATACTCTGCAACAATGTTTCGTAGGGTTGTAGCATCAACAAATGGTTTCTTCATAGAGACCTCCAACACTTTTGGTGAACTGCGCTTAAAACAGACAAACAAACCCAACCCAAGGGGGTTGGGTTTTTCTTGTCGTAAGAAGCTTAGAGACTGATGGCGAGCTCGAGGGCAATTTCCATCATTTTTCCAAAGCCGACCTGGCGATCATGGGCTGGAAGCTCTTTGCCGCTATGGATTTCGTCAGAAATAGTCAGCATGCACAGGGCATTCTTCTTAGCCTTGGCTGCATTTAAGTATAAAGCAGCAGCCTCCATCTCGACGGCAAGCACACCCATCTCGTTCCAAGCGGTTGGTTTGCCAAGTTCATTATAGAAGATGTCGGCTGACAAAACATTGCCCACGACGTACTTCTGATCTTTATCTTTGGCAATCTGTACCGCTTTCTCTAAGAGCTCATAGGTGGCGATGGGGGCATAGGTCCCTGGCATTCCATATTGATAGGCGTAATTTGAGTCGGTGCAGGCGCCCATAGCAAAGACCATGTCCATGATCTTCACATCCTCGCGGATTGCACCAGCCGAACCTATGCGTATGATGTTGTCTACATCGTACATATTATACAGTTCATAGGTGTAAATTCCAATGGAAGGCATTCCCATGCCATGGCCCTGAACAGACACGGGTTTACCCTTGTAAAGCCCTGTAAAACCGTACATTCCTCGAACTTCATTATAGCACTCTACATCCTCAAGATAGGTATCTGCCACAAACTTCGCCCTCAACGGATCTCCTGGCATGAGCACGGTCTTAGCGATATCGCCCGGGTTCGCTGCATTATGGGGTGTAGTCATTTTTATCCTCCTTGGTGAAAACTGATATGCTGTATACTTTGACAAATACTACGTTGTTCCTTCCAGTACCTCTGCGGTGTTGCCAAGATAGGGCTACTTGCATAGGCTATCTGTAGACAATCTCATAGGAAAGGAGCAATGCTATGTCGCTCATCTATGTAGTTAAGGCCGGAGATACCTTGTGGAGTGTATCCCAGAAGTATCAAGTCACCCTAGAGGATCTGCGCCTGGCAAATGGCATACAAGGTGACCGGATCATGATTGGTCAGTCTTTGACGATACCAGGTGGCGAGGATCCCCCCGTAATGACGGACACTTCGCCGTCCACGCCGACGTTGCCTTCCCTGGAGGGAGGGTTTGTACTGCCGGAGGGCACGTACTCTCAAGGAGATTTGGAGGATATCACCCTCTTGGCCCGTCTGGTCTATGCGGAAGCGAGGGGAGAACCCTTCGTAGGGCAGATAGCCGTGGCAGCGGTCTTACTCAACCGCCTCAAACACCCGGGTTTCCCCGATACTGTACGAGCCGCAATCTATCAGCCCCATCAGTTTGAGCCTGTGGCGAACGGAACCATTAACCAGACTCCGGATAATCTCGCTTACCTGGCGGTCATGGAAGCGTGGGCAGGTGTCGATCCTACCACCGGAGCCGTTTTCTTCTGGAATCCGCGCAAGGTTCCGGCCCGGAGTTGGGTATGGACGCAGACCGTCAAACAGCAGATCGGCGATCACGTCTTTGCCTAAAAAAAGCAGCTCCCCCACGGGGAGCCGCTTTCCATGTCTAAGGCGTTGGTATTCTTAGACTTCTGCTAGTCTCTTATACCCATTGTAACGGCGTCTTACGTCGGCCTCGGCCTGTGCGTAGAGTTCGCCAGCTTGATCTGGGAACTGACGAGCTAGGCGAGCGTAGCGCACTTGATTCTGCAGGTAGGCTTGGAACTTCTCATAGTCAGGCTCCTTGGAGTCTAAGGTAAAGGGATTTGCACCTTCGACTTCCTTGCGTGGGTCGAAACGATAGAGATTCCAGTAACCGCATTCTACAGCTTGTTTGCTTTCTTCGACGCTCAGGCTCATATTGATACCATGGTTGATGCATGGCGCATAGGCAATGATCAAAGACGGTCCGTCGTAGCTTTCGGCTTCGATCATGGTTTTCATGAGCTGGTTGCGGTTGGCACCCATGGCTACCGTGGCCACATAGACGTAGCCATAGGACATGGCCATCATGCCTAGATCCTTCTTGCGTGTACGCTTACCCGCACTGGCAAACTTGGCAACTGCTCCAGTAGGAGTGGCCTTGGAGGCCTGGCCGCCTGTATTTGAGTACACTTCGGTATCCAGAACCAAGACATTTACATCAGCGCCGGAGGCGAGAACATGGTCTAGGCCGCCGTAGCCAATGTCATAGGCCCATCCGTCTCCACCAATAATCCAGACGGACTTCTTGACTAGGATATCAGCATTGGCCAAAATGGCTTTCAGTACTTCTTGTAGGTCACCTGAAGTTTGCTCAATGGCTACAGGGAGAAGCTCCTTAATGCTTGCTGCAGCGGTTTTGGTGACCTCAACGTCGTTGAGATTAGCAATCCAGAGTTGGATAGCTTCCTTGAGCGCCGCAGGAATATTCTGCTCCAGGAGGTCGGCCATCATGTCGGCTAACTGCGTTCTACGGGCTTCCTGGGCCAAGTTCATGCCAAAACCAAACTCTGCATTGTCCTCAAAGAGGGAGTTAGCCCAAGCAGGTCCCTGTCCAAACTCGTTCTTGGTATAAGGACAGGTCGGAGCACTTCCGCCATAAATGGAGGAACAACCGGTGGCGTTGGCAATCATCATACGATCGCCAAAGAGCTGTGTGGCGAGTTTAATGTAGGCAGTCTCACCGCAACCAGCGCAGGCGCCTGAGAACTCAAAGAGTGGTTGTTTAAACTGGCTACTCTTGACATTGTTCGGAGTAATGTGTGTGCCGCGATTTGGCAGGTTGATGGCAAAATCCCAGTTGCCATCCTGAACTTCGGCATGCTCTGCCAGAGGCTCCATGACGAGAGCTTTTTCCTTGGCGGGGCAAACCTGAGCACAGTTGCCGCATCCGGTACAATCTAGAGGTGAAATCTGAATCCGGTATTGCAGATCAGTTAAGTCGCGTCCTACACCCTTGAGTGTGACAAAACCTGCAGGTGCATCCTTGAGGTCCTCTTCTGTTGCTAGGAAAGGACGAATTACTGCGTGTGGGCAGACAAAGGAACATTGATTACACTGGATACAGTTTTCGGGGATCCAGTTAGGAACATGAATAGCAATACCGCGTTTCTCATAGGCGGTGGTTCCCGTGGGAACCGTTCCGTCTGCACTAAACGTGCTCACAGGCAGGTCGTTGCCCTTCAGAGCCTGCACAGGTCGGACCACGTTATCCACATAAGGGGTGGTGGCTTCGACGGCTGCAGCAGCCTCTGTAGCAGTGGCCCAGCTTGCTGGGTACTCTACCTTGACCAAATGGGAGGTAGCGCTGTCAACAGCGGCATAGTTCATGTTAACAATTTTCTCGCCCTTATCGCCGTAGCTCTTAAAAATGGCTTCTTTGATGTAGCGCAAGGCGTCAACTGGCGGAATAACACTGGCGATCTGGAAGAAGGAGGCCTGCAAAATTGTGTTAATGCGGCCACCTAGGCCTATTTCGGAGGCGATCCTCACAGCGTCAATGTTGTAAAACCGTAGCTTCTTCTCGGCAATCGTCTTCTTGAGGGAAGCGGGTAGTTCGGTCTCCATTTCCTCCAAACTCCAAGGGGAGTTGAGCAGGAAAACTCCGCCCTCTTTAATGCCCTCTAACATGTCATAACGAGTTACATAAGAGGGGTTGTGACATGCTACAAGATCAGCCTGGCTTACCAGGTAAGGTGCTTTAATTGGAGTATGTCCAAAGCGTAGGTGAGAAATGGTGATACCGCCGGACTTTTTCGAGTCATACTCGAAGTAGCCTTGGGCATACATGTCTGTTTCGTCACCGATAATTTTGATACTGTTTTGGTTAGCACCAACGGTACCATCAGAACCAAGACCATAGAACTTAGCACTAAAGAGTCCCTTAGGTGCAATGTCTAGGTCGTCGTTTACTTCTAAGGAGGTGTGTGTTACATCATCATCGATACCTACCGTAAAGTGGTTCTTCGGTGCGCTACTTGCTAGGTTGTCAAAAACAGCCTTGACCATAACCGGCGTAAACTGCTTCGAGCTGAGACCATAGCGTCCGCCTACAACTTCAATGTTGGAGCGACCTGTTTCAACGAGAGCAGCTTGTATATCAAGATACAAAGGCTCGCCCATAGAACCGGGCTCCTTGCAGCGATCGAGGACGGCAATGCGCTTCGTTGTGGCAGGAATCATCTCCACAAAATGCTTAGCTGAGAACGGACGATAGAGTCGAACTTTAATGAGACCTAATTTGGCGCCTTGGGCATTGAGGTAGTTAACGGTCTCTTCGATGGTATCATTGCTGGAACCCATAGAGACGATGACATGCTCAGCATCCTTGGCCCCTACATAATCAAAGGGCTTGTACGTGCGTCCGGTTAACTCGCCGACTTGGTTCATCGCCTCAATGACAATTTCAGGTACAGCTAGGTAGTAGGGGTTGGCAGCCTCGCGTCCCTGGAAGTAAATATCAGGGTTCTGCGCGGTTCCTCGTTGATCGGGATGCTCTGGATTCACAGCGCGAGCTCTGAATCTAGCCATGGCGTCTTTATCAACAAGTTTAGCCATGTCGTCATAGTCAATGATCTCGATTTTCTGGTATTCATGGGATGTCCTGAAACCGTCAAAGAAATGAACAAAGGGCACACTACTCTTGAGAGTGGCCAGATGGGCAACGAGAGCTAAGTCCATAGCTTCTTGGACAGAGGCAGAGGCCAGCATAGCGAATCCAGTCTGCCGGGCTGACATAACGTCAGAATGATCCCCAAAGATAGATAGGGCATGAGCTGCTACAGAGCGGGCAGACACATGAAACACAGCTGGTAAGAGTTCGCCGGAAATCTTGTACATATTTGGAATCATCAAAAGCAATCCTTGTGAAGCAGTAAACGTAGTCGTGAAAGCTCCACTCGCTAGAGAGCCATGTACTGCTCCGGCAGCACCTGCTTCGGATTGTAATTCTGCTACGAGTACAGGGCGTCCAAAAATGTTCTTTTGTCCGTGGGCGGCCCATTCATCACAGAACTCACCCATGTCGGACGATGGAGTAATGGGATAAATCGCGGCCACGTCACTGAAGGCATACGCCACGTGGGCAGCTGCGAAGTTACCATTAACAGTCATCTTGCGCATAAGTTCACTATTCCCCCTTGAGTAATATTGAAAATAAAGCCTCATCACAAGGATAGGCATTTTTCCGTTAGGAATCCCTTCTCGTTCAGCTATTGGATTCCTTCCCAATTATACACCTTTCTATTATAGAACGTCAAATAATTAACAGGGGGAAGAGGACACACTGCTAGACGCACGTGAGTTACAAAATGCTTACGATTTTCGTAAGGACAATGCAGAGAATGACACCAAGTGCGGTGGGGAAAAGGGCCGCCAGTAGTGTCCATTTTAGACTGGCTGTTTCCTTTTTGATCGTCAGTAAGGTGGTGGCACAGGGCCAGTGGAAGATGGTGAAGACCATGAAATTTAGGGCGGTGAGCCATGTCCAACCGTTGGCTTCCAAGATGCCCCGGATCGCCTGGAGTCCTTGAACTTCTAGGAGAGCTCCCCCGGAGAGGTAGCCCATGAAGATAATTGGGACTACGATTTCGTTGGCGGGCAGCCCCAAAATGAACGCGAGGAGGATCATACCGTCTAGACCCATGGCCTCTCCGAGGGGTTGAAGCCAGAGGGATAGCTGAGCAAGAAGGGTATGATCATGGAGGGTGACATTTGCTAAGATCCAGGTAATTAGCCCTGCGGGCGCGGCTATGATCATTGCTCTCCACAAGACGGCCAGTGTCCGATCAAGAAAGGAGCGCACCAGGACGGTGCCGATTTGCGGCCACCGATAAGGGGGCAGTTCTAGAACGAAGAAAGACTGCTCACCCCGTAGAATGGTTGAGGTGAAGAGTCGAGAGATCACCAATGTGGCCAGGACACCAATGACGATGGCAGCTAAAACCACTAGGGCCGCTACATATCCCGTCAGGTGGGTACTGACTAACGCACCTGCCACAATGGAACCCATGACCATGAGCATGGGGAACCGTCCGTTACAAGGAACGAGATTGTTGGTCAGGATGGCTAGCAACCGCTCCCTTGGCGAATCGATGATCCGAGCTGCGATCACGCCCACAGCATTACAACCAAAGCCCATAGCCATGGTCAAAGACTGCTTGCCATGGGCACCGGCCTTTTGAAAGAGGGCATCAAGATTAAATGCTAGGCGCGGGAGGTAGCCAAAATCCTCAAGCAGGGTAAAGATGGGAAAGAAAATGGCCATGGGAGGTAACATGACGGAAACCACCCAGGCAAGGCCTCGAAATAGCCCCAAGATTAGAGCATCATGGAGCCAGATGGGGCTCCCTAGTCTAGTAAAAATCGTGCTTAGCACATCTTCGGCGTTGGAAAACAGGCGAGAGAGGAGTTCGGACGGATAGTTAGCACCTACGATGGTGATCCAGAGGATTGTGGCCAACAATCCTAGCATGAGTGGAATTCCGAAATAAGGGGATGTGACGATCCTGTCAAGGCGGTCTGTAAAACCGCCTGCGTCGGTGGGGCTTGCCACCACTTGCCTTGCGATTCTTTCTGCCTCACTGTACAGGGAGACTGCAGGATTCTTTTGGTCAATCTCAAAGTCCACAGGCTCTGGACGGAGGGTCCCACTTGTTACCCGAGCAATGGCGTCTTTAAGCATCTGGAGACCTTCGCCTTTTGTGGCAGTGGTGGGAACAACGGGAACCCCAAGCTCCCTTTCGAGCTGGGGCAGATCGAGGTTGATCTTGCAGCGCTTCGCCTCATCCATAAGGTTTACACATACGATTGCTTCCTTTGTCAGCTGCGTAATCTGCAGTGCCAAGTGGAGGTTGCGCTCTAGGGCTGTAGCATCAACGACAATGACGGTCACCTGAGGTTCTTCCGAACAGATAAAATCCCGGGCTACCTCTTCTTCTGGAGAGGAAGCCAAGAGGGAGTAGGTGCCCGGCAAGTCTACGACCTCATAGCGCTCTCCCTGATAGGTATAGCTTCCCTGGGCTAACAAGACGGTTTTCCCAGGCCAGTTGCCAGTATGCTGCTTGAGGCCCGTGAGCTTGTTAAACACGGTACTTTTTCCGGTGTTAGGGTTACCTGCTAGGGCAACCACGTGCGCTCCAGTCATAGGTGAGACCTCCCCAAGGACAAATGATGATCTTCTGTGCTGTGCTATGGCGGAGGGCTAGAAGTGTGCCCCGTACTCGATAAGCGATGGGATCCCCTCCGGGACCCCTAAACTGGGCTTGAATCTGCGTTCCGGGCAATAAGCCTAGAACTGTAAGTCTCTGAAGCAAGAGACCTTCGGCATCAACGGCTTGGATGATCGCCCTCTGGCCAGATAGGAGATGGGCTAGGGTCATGGCATCAACATCCCTTCAGTATGCTCACCCTACCAAATTATGATATAGCAATGGATTGGTGCGTTGACGTTGGGAAGGGAAATCCGGTATCAAACTCGAATAAAGAAGCACTTAAGTCTGGAGGGGCACGTAATGATGGATAAAGCTGTGATCAGAGACAAGGCGCTACAGATCATGGGGAAGAGGCATTCGCACCCTGACCGCGAACCTGGTTATGCCTACTACCACGGGCAGCGGGTGGCTAGAATTGCCCAAACATTGAGGGAGCTCATCCTGCCCGATAGGGATCTGGATGATGATGTGATTATGGTAGGAAGCTGGTTTCATGATGTGGGAAAAGGTATTGAGCCACACTGGGAATATGGATCCCTGATTTGCAGGGAGGTTTTGCAGGAACTGTGTCCTCCCCGCCAGCTCGAGCAGATCGTGGAGATTGTAGGATCCCACACGCTACGCAAGACCCGGGAATATCCTCACTATGTTAAGCTGGTCCAGGATGCGGATATCCTAGACCATTTTGGTAGCCAGGAGATCTGGCTCAACTTCTGGCATAGTGCCTACCGCAGAGAGCCGCTGGAGCATTCTCTGGACTTCTATCGCAACTCTTACACCGAGAATGCCAGGCGAGTGCGTGCACTTTTGAACTTTGCTCAGTCCGTGGAGTTTTTCGATGAAAAAGACAAGTTCGTAAACGATTTCATAGAGCGCTTTGCCGCAGAGTCAGCAGGAGACTTGGTAGGAACATAAGAAAAGACCAGAGGTATAACGCTCTGGTCTTTTCGGGGAGGAGGTTACCACATCAAGAGGTTTAGTGGGATCCGACTCGCTTATCATCAATTGTTACTTCAACACTCTCGGTCAGAACGTCTGCGTAAGTATAAGAACGGCGACGGACCGCTGATTGATCCAAGTCTACTACAAAGAGCTTGGGGTATGTTTCTACTAAAGTGCCCTCAGATTCTAAGAAGCGCCGGCGTCCTTTGCTGGCTCGAATAAAGACCTTCTTGCCTAGATTTGATTCTAGATGGTGTTTGATATCTTCGATGGTGGTTTGCTTTTCGACAG
>CAZAJB010000004.1:2617-76702 GCA_964485345.1 uncultured Clostridiaceae bacterium | reverse complement strand
GTTATCTCGAGAACATTCATGGTCCAAGATTCAATGTTCAGTTTTCAAGGTTCTTTGTCCTGAAAAAGTATCCATGCCTTTTGGAGGACAGTGAGATTATCTTATCACACAACCGCCTCGGCGTCAACGCCTCATGACATACTCTTGGGTTCTCGTTTTTAAACCGTGCCACCCTACTGCCTTTTGGGGTGGGGCGACAATTTGTTACTCTATCACAGACCGTAATAGCTGTCAACACCTTTTGCGAAATTCGCCAATAGACGCTTGACACCTTGGTTAGCCGATACTTCGCTCTACCTGCCCAAGAGATGTAGATGACAGGGACGAGCACACTTAGTATAGGCAAAACCGCTGACAGAGCAAGATATCAACTTCTTGAAAAGAATGCGTGTAACGAGGAAATTAATATCTGCGAACCTTTGACTTTTTCTCCAGGCTTGATCAAGGAAAACGCCGCACATCGCTATCACATGCGGCGTTATTGTGTCTTTTCGGACTACTCCTCGTTAACGGGTTCGGTTGAAGCGGGCTCCCCTTCGTCCTCTTCGTCCTCTTCGTCCTCTTTACCCACTATATCTGCTACACCGATCACTCGATCGTTTTCATCCAAACGCATCAGTGTCACACCCTGGGTATTCCGTCCAAGCTTGGATATCTCTGAAACTTTCATGCGAATCATGATTCCATCCACGGACAGCATCATGATCTCGTTGCCCTCTCGTACCACTTGCACCCCAACAACCGGTCCTGTACGTTTGGTCCTATTGAGAGTCAAGACTCCTTTGCCGCCACGGTTTGTTTGTCGGTATTCCGACAAGGCTGTACGTTTGCCAAACCCATTTTCGGTCACAACGAGTAATTCCGCTTCGTCGCTCACCACAACAAGACCAACGATATAATCGTCGCGATCGAGCCGGATGCCAATGACACCTCGTGTCGGGCGTCCCATGGGTCTAACCTGGTCTTCAGAGAAACGGATCGCCTTCCCATCGCTGGTGACCAAGAGAACCTCTGAATCTCCTTCTGTTAACTCAACACCAACAAGCTCATCGTCATCGTCTAGAGTGATTCCGATCAATCCACCACTGCGATTGGTATCAAAGGCACTCAGGGCAGTTTTCTTAATGATTCCCTTGCGCGTTGCCATGGTCAGATACTGATCATCGGAGTATTCCGAAACGGGTATCGTGGTTTCAATGCGCTCACCTGGTTCAAAGTTGATCAGGTTAATGACAGCTATACCGCGGGCATTCCGGCCTGCCTCTGGTATTTCGTGCCCTCGCAAGCGGTAAACCCTTCCCTTATTTGTAAAGAAGAGAATATAGCTATGGGTACTGGCCACAAAGAGCTTTTCAACGAAATCGTCTGCCTTGGTGTTTAAAGCGGTTATACCCCTGCCGCCTCGTCGCTGCGCACGATAGGTATCCACCGGAAGACGCTTGATGTAACCCTGGTGGGTAATGGTGACTACGATATCTTCCTCGGCAACCAAGTCAACATCCTCCAAATTGCCTACAGATAACCCAATCTTAGTGCGTCTTGGATCGGAAAAGCGATCCTTAATATCGATCAACTCATCCTTGATTATCTCGTAAACCAGGTTCATATCTGCCAAAATCTCTTTCAGCCTAGCAATCGTTTTCTGCAGTTCATCGTATTCGGCATCGATCTTGTCGCGCTCAAGGCCGCTGAGACGGCGTAATTGCATATCTAGAATGGCCACAGCCTGCCGTTCACTGAGGCCAAAGCGTTCCATCAGCCTTTCCTTGGGGTTATCATACGAAGCCCGAATGATGGCAATGACCTCGTCAATATTGTCCAGAGCGATGCGGTAACCCTCTAAAATATGGGCTCGTTCTTCTGCTTTAAGTAGCTCAAAGCGAGTACGCCTCACGACCACGTCTTTTTGATGATCGAGGTAGTGAACCAAGACTTCCTTCAGGTTCAAGACCTTGGGTTGGTTGTCTACAAGCGCCAGCATGATTACGCCAAAGGTGTCTTCGAGCTGGCTGTGCTTGTAGAGACGATTTAAGATGACATGGGGATCAGCATCGCGGCGGCATTCAATCACAATGCGCATCCCGGCCTTATCCGACTCGTCCCGCAAATCGGTGATCCCATCCACCTTTTTGTCCCGTACGAGTTGGGCAATTTTCTCAATGAGGCGAGCTTTGTTCACCTGGTAGGGTAATTCGGAAACCAAGATGCGCGTCTTGCCGTTTTGCATCTGCTCGATTTGGCTCTTGGCACGAACTCGAATGCGACCCCGACCGGTTGTGTAAGCCTCCTTGATGGCTTCTCTTCCCAAGATGATGGCACCGGTTGGAAAATCAGGCCCCTTAACATGAGCCATCAATCCCTTAATATCCACGTCTGGGTTGTCAATCAGTTCAATTAGGGCATCCACCACTTCACCTAGATTATGGGGAGGAATATTGGTGGCCATGCCAACTGCAATTCCTGCCGCACCATTAACCAGCAGGTTTGGATACTTACTGGGCATCACCGTGGGCTGCTCTAGGGTCTCATCAAAGTTAGGATAGAAATCAACGGTATCTTTCTCGATATCGCGAATCATTTCCATAGCCAGCTTCGAAAGGCGTGCTTCGGTGTAACGCATGGCAGCTGGGGGATCTCCGTCCACGCTACCAAAGTTACCATGACCGTCCACCAGCAAATTTCGATAGGAGAAAGGCTGTGCCATTCTCACCATGGCGTCATAAATAGCCGAGTCCCCGTGAGGATGGTACTTACCCATGACCTCACCCACGATTCTGGCGGACTTCTTGTGGGGTCTATCAGGCCTGTTCCCCAAATCCAACATACCGTAGAGAATGCGACGCTGTACCGGTTTTAGACCGTCCCTAACGTCGGGCAATGCCCGTTCTACAATTACACTCATGGCATAATTGATGTAGGAGGTCTTCATCTCATCGGTAATCTTGATGGGGAGCGTCTTTCCATTATGCAGATTTATACTCAACTCGATTCACCCCTCGACTAAATATCCAGATTGGTAACTTCATGGGCATGCTCTTCAATGAATTCACGGCGAGGTTCTACCTTTTCTCCCATGAGGGTGTTGAAAATCTCATCAGCCATAATGGCGTCATCCACCTTCAACTGTAGAAACGTCCGTTTTTCGGGATCCATCGTAGTTTCCCAGAGCTGATCCGCGTTCATCTCACCGAGACCTTTGTAGCGCTGGATGCTGGTCCCTGCACGACCAACACGGGCTAGGATTTCCTCAAGCTCATTGTCATCAAAGGCATAGTGAGATTCTTTGCCCTTGCGCACTTGATAGAGGGGAGGAAGAGCAATGTAGACATAACCCCCTTCTAAGAGGGGCCGCATATAGCGGTAGAAGAACGTTAAAAGCAACGTGCGAATGTGTGCTCCGTCAACGTCTGCGTCGGTCATGAGCACCACTTTATGGTAGCGGGCCTTGCTAATATCAAAGTCCTCGCCAATTCCAGTTCCAAAGGCGGTGACCATGGTGCGGATTTCCGCATTGCCGAGAATTCTGTCGAGGCGCGCCTTTTCCACGTTCAAAATCTTACCTCGCAGCGGCAAGATAGCCTGAAAACGGCGATCTCTACTTTGCTTGGCAGTACCTCCAGCAGAGTCTCCTTCCACGATGAAGATCTCACAAAGCTCCGGATCGGTGAGACTGCAATCTGCTAGTTTACCTGGTAAGGAAGAAATCTCCAGGGCATTCTTGCGCCTTGTGAGCTCCCGGGCCTTACGAGCTGCTTGCCTGGCCCGAGCCGCCTGGATTCCCTTGTCTACAATACGTTTGCCATCAGGAGGGTTTTGCCCTAAGTATTCCGCCAGTTCCTCGGCGACGATGGATTCTACAAGACCCTTAACCTCGCTATTGCCAAGTTTGGTCTTAGTTTGTCCTTCAAACTGCGGATCAGGAATTCGCACACTAATCAAAGCTGTACATCCTTCCCGCACATCATCACCGCTTAAGTTCTCCTCTGTTTGCTTCAGTAAACCTCGCCGCCTGGCATAGTCATTAATGGTGCGCGTCAGGGCGCTACGAAAACCAATTAAGTGGGTTCCACCTTCATGGGTATTGATATTATTGGCGAAGCTGAGGGTTGTCTCCGTATAACTATCGTTATACTGGATTGCTGCCTCTACTTCAATACCATCCTTCTGAGCCGTCAGATAAATGGGGCTCTTCATAATCACAGACTTATTTCGATTGAGATAATCCACATACGAAACAATACCGCCCTTGTACAAGAAGCGGTGTTCCCGCTTGGAGCGCTGATCTTCGAAGGTAATTGTCGTCCCCTTATTTAGAAAAGCCAACTCCCGTAAACGATAGACAATCATCTCTGCCGGAAAGTTAACATTGTCAAAGATGGTGGAATCAGGCTTAAAGCGGATCATGGTACCATGTTCTTTCGTGGGGCCTTGATCTCGAAGAGGCTCCTGTGCTACTCCCCTTTGGTACATCTGCGAATAGTGGCGTCCGTTATACCAAACCTGGGCTTCAAGTCGCTCAGAGAGAGCGTTAACGACGGAGATTCCGACACCATGAAGTCCTCCTGAGACCTTGTAATGTCCGCCTTCCTGGCCGAACTTGCCTCCGGCATGAAGGATGGTCAGAACCGTTTCTAGGGTAGATATCTTAGTTTTGGAATGAATCTCAACCGGAATACCACTTCCGTTGTCCCGGACAGACAAGGACCCATCTTCATAGATCACGACCTCAATCTGATCGCAATATCCAGCCATGGCCTCGTCGATGGAGTTATCAACAACTTCCACAAAAAGATGGTGTAAGCCATAGACATCGGTATTCCCGATGTACATACCGGGGCGAAGTCTTACCGCCTCTAGACCTTCTAAGACCTGAATTTGGTCTGCTGTATAATTAGGAGCTATTTGCTGCTTTTCCAAGATCAATCAACTCTCCTTAACTCAATCTCTGGTTCCAAATGTTACTTTGTTGATTGTTGCGCAATCACCACTACTGGCCCTTCGATAAAGCGTCTTAGTAGAAATGGGCGAAAGGTAGATCTGCTTTGCACAAATCACAACAGAAACAGGGTTATCACTTAATTGTACCACAAAACCCTCTTCCTCCGCAGTAGTTAGAAATTCACGATTCAGCGGTGAGGGTCCCTCTTTCAAATCGATAACACCAATCACTTCACGTAATGGTACCACCACATCATTGCCCATGTGCAGAAACAAGAAATCACCCCTTCGTCAGCGACCCATGCCTAAGGCATAATTCGCCCTTGCTCTATGGTAAAGACTCTTGCCCGTCCCTTTACTTCAGCCGAAAAACTGTCGAGATTCGTTGTCGTCACTATGGTCTGGGCCTTCTCATTTAAGATGGATAAAAGGAGCATCTGGCGCTTGGCGTCGAGCTCACTTGTGACATCATCAAGAAGAACCACTGGATAGTCTCCTGTTTCCTGGCACATTAATTCCAGTTCAGCCAAAATATAGGAAAGGACGGCAGTTCTTTGCTGGCCCTGACTGCCATACTTTTTCAGATCTGTGTTGTTAATGCGAAAAATCAAATCATCCCTCTGAGGGCCAACAAGGGTATAGCCGCGACGAATCTCCTCGCCCCTACGTTCTGTGATTTTTCGGGCCAGGATAACCTCTAGCTCCTCGCTTGTATACGGCGGAGAGGTGGCTGCACATTCTTCCGTTTCAAAGAAAGGTTGGTAGATCAGGCAAAGCTCCTCTCGTTCATGGCTAATCGTCTCATGGGCAACTTGGCTATGGTGCTGTAGTGTTTTCACCACGTCCTGCCTCCGCAGCATGATCTTAGCTCCAAGCGCGGCCAGTTGATGATCCCAGGAGGGAAGCTGGTTGACTTGGGCGCGATGATCCCAGGCCTCCTTCAGGAGGCTATTACGTTGGCGTACTACTCTTTGGTATTTTAGCAAATTACTGCGATAAACGGGGTCAATTTGGCAGATCTGCACATCTAAGAAGCGGCGACGATCTCCCGGGGAACCTTTGACCAATTGAAGGCTATCGGGGATGAATAACACAGTATTAAGGCAACCCACAAAGGAATTAGCCGTCGTTGATTTATGATTCACCAAAAGGCGTTTCTTTTCAACGTCGCTGATGATTACAGCCAGATCAAGGGAGGCCATTTTCGCTACTTCTGCCTTGATCATGGCTTTTTGAGCACCATGCTGAATCAGTTCGGTTTCACGCACAGTTCGGTATGACTTGCTCAGAGACAGAACATAGATGGCTTCAAGCAGATTGGTCTTTCCCTGGGCATTGTCGCCCACGAAAAGATTGATTCCCTGACTTAAATCAAGGCTGGCATTCTCATAATTGCGAAAGCTGTGAAGAGATAGGTTCTTGATATGCATCTAACTTTGTGCCTTAACCAAGAACTTCTCTCCATTGGTCAGTTCAACGATGGTTCCTGGAACTAACTTATGCGAGCGCCTCGTTTCAACCTGGCCATTGACGAAAACCTGGCCGCTCTGGATGAGAATCTTCGCTTCGCCCCCACTTGCCACTACATTGGTCCATTTCAAAAATTGATCAAGTTGGATGACATCGGTTTTAATCTGAACTTCTTTCATGAGCATCAATCCTCTTTTTCAAATTCTGATGGGCATGAGAATATAGAGATGATTCTCATTGTCCGCCGCTTTGATCAAAGCCTGCCTGGAGCCTTCAAAACGAAATTCCACCTCAGCGCCATCCATGGTCTTGATCATATCTAACATAAACTTTGGTGAATACGCGGCTTGCTCACTTGGGCCGTCATGTTGTACATTGTATTGTTCTTGGGACTTACCCAGTTTTGAAGTCGTCTCTATTTCTAAGACGCCATCAGTTACTTGGAGCAAAACCGGTGCACTGTCAATACGGCCCACAATAGCGGCCCGTTCTACGGCCTGGATGAGCTGCGTTCGCTTCATGCGAAACGTCGTCTTCTGCTCAGTATATAAGACCGACATGTAATTGGGAAACCGCCCATCAATCAAGCGAGTGGTAAAGATGGTGTTGTCAAATCTGAAAGCGAGTTGATTGCTCCCAGAAAAAACTTCAACTAAGGTTTCATTCATGGGTAGGCAACGGCCTAGTTCCACTAGATTGACCTTGGGAATGACAAAGGAACCTTCAGGGATGTAACTCGTCCCAGTCTCAGCTTGTACAAAAGCAAGACGATTGGAGTCTGTGGCAACAAAGTTTATTTTCTTGTCTTTAAGCTCCATTAAGACCCCGGAAAATATGGGCTGATGATCATCATTCGACGCTGCAAAGGAGCTAGACCGAATCAGCCGTAGTAGTTCGTAATCGGTGAGGTCAAGCACGTGTTCTGTGCAGCTCGGATAGGGTGGAAAATCTTCACCCGTGATTGTATTCAGGGAGAACTCCATCGTTCCTGAACTGATTAGGATTCGTCCATCGTTCCACTCCATGGTTACATCTTCCGCGGGAAGCTTACGCACTAACTCGGAAAACAATCGTCCGTTAACAATATGTTCCCCTATTTTGAAGACATTACAAGCTGTCCGTGTCTGAATGGCCATTTGCAGATTGTTGGCCGTAATGGTTAAGTCTTGATCATCAACTGAGAGATGCAAACCTTCTAAAACGGGGGTTTGACTGTTTGTTGAAATGGCTTTTTCTACCATGGCCACACTGGCGACCAACTCAGAGCCTTTGATCAGAAAATGCATAATTATACCTCCTGTGGAATATTGACGTTATCAACTTGTGACACTTTAACTAAGATCTTTTTTAGTAGTAATAGTAGTAGTGCCTGTGTATAAGTGGAAAACAGGTAATGTTTGGACGGGGTACTCCTTAGCGAAGATCATAAGCTGTTGATCTTTGCACAAGGTTCTCCACACTATCAACAGCGCCAAAAAGAGCGAAAAACTTATCCTGAAGGTTTTCCACAGGATATCCCTAACCTCGTTTGATTAGGATTTCAAGTTCATTCACCGTGTTTTGCAGCGACGGATCAAGTTTGAGCTCCCTTTCGATCTTATCGACGGCGTGAATGACAGTGGTGTGATCCCTTCCACCAAAGGCTTCCCCAATTTCTGGCAGCGAACGATCCGTGAGTTCACGGATGAGGTACATAGCGATCTGCCTAGGGTAGGTGATATTACGGGTACGGCGCTTGGACTTCATATCCGATATTTTGATGGCATAGTGATCAGAGACCACATCCATAATCCCTTCCACTGTTACGGGCTTTTGGGGGGGAGCTTTTAGGATGTCCTTGAGGGCGCTGGCCACCATATCGAGTTCCAAAGGGACATTGTGCAAATTGCAGTGTGCTGTCACTCTAACGAGAGCACCTTCGAGTTCTCGAATATTTGATTGAACATGGGTGGCGATGTAGCTTAACACCTCATGGGAGATGACGAGGTTATCGTCAATGGCTTTCTTACGTAAAATGGCGATCCGTGTTTCTAGATCTGGCGGCTGAATGTCGGCAGTGAGACCCCATTCAAACCGGCTGCGCAAGCGTTCTTCTAAGGTAGGAATATCCTTCGGTGGACGATCGGATGAGATTATAATTTGGCGATTCGCTTCATATAAAGTGTTAAAGGTGTGGAAGAACTCTTCTTGGGTCGACTCTTTGCCTGCCACAAATTGGATATCGTCAACCAAGAGGATGTCAACATTGCGGTAGCGATTACGGAAGTCTACCATGGACTTCTTGCCGATGGCTAGGATCAGGTCGTTGGTGAAGGTTTCTGATGTCACGTAGACGACAGAAATGGTCGGATCTTGTTCTAGGGCATAATGGCCAATAGCGTGCATCAGGTGAGTCTTTCCTAGGCCCACTCCGCCGTAGAGAAAGAGGGGGTTATATGCCTTCGCCGGCCCTTCTGCTACAGCCAGAGAGGCTGCATGGGCAAAACGGTTGGAGTTACCAACAACAAAAGACTCAAACGTGTAGCGGGGGTTTAAGATAGAAGAAACTGGAGCTATATCCCGCGCTGGTAGCTCTACTAGAGGTAGGTCTTCTAGGATCGTCTGCCTCTGCCTAGGCATGGGCTCCTTCTCATACTCTCTCTCGCCTGGCGTAGAAAGTGATTTAACGCCCTTGGGGATTGTGAACTTGATGTCCCAGTCTCGATTAGCCACTTGCCGCAGGGTTTTTTGCAGAGGATTCATATAACGTGCTTCTACCCAGTCTTTCGTAAATTCGTTGGGAAACTCGACATGCAGCGTGTTGCCATCGAGCAATACCGGGTGGCTGTTTTTTAGCCAGGCATCGAAAGAACGTTCTGGTAGATCGGCGGACATGTTCTCCAGAACTTCATCCCATACCAACATTAATTGGTTCAGTTGTTCCATAAGGTAACCTCCCGGTAACTTGTTCACACTTCAATTCTTGATTTATCCACAGGTTCCTTCTTTTCTTGTGGCGAAAGGCACAAAGTACAAATTGTGTTATCCACAAGTGGAAGGGTCAAAAAAACCGGTTCTTGATCAATCATACGGCAGTTTATCCACAAATTCAACAGTTTATCCACAAAATAGTGGAAACCCAGTTCACACCTGCCTTGCATAAAACCCGCAATATTTCTCCCCAAAGTTATACACAGATTGATCACAGGATCTTTATCGCCAGGAAAAAGAAAATGACAAAAGAAAAATCCGCCCAGCTAAAATGAGAGGATCAAAAGTTTTCCACAAGAGAAAAAAAGGCGTTTACCCACAGTTTATCCACATCGTGTGGATAAGATAGGGGCTCCCCAAGGGAGGATTGGCAACGAGAACAAGTGTTTAGATCAGTTATCCACAGGGGTGGGGATACTGGCCTGTGGATTTTGTGGCGAACTAGTAGTAGGCCAAGATGGTGGAGTGGAAGGCTTCTTTGCAGTATAATGAGTACAATCATCTGAAAGTTCAATTTTGAACAGGGGGAATGGATGAGGAGAGGGCGTATGTCTATGGAGGGTAGCCTAGAGTGCGGCTACTTCGCAGCGATCGATTGCTATTGACATGGTTTTGTAAAGTGCGATATAATCGCTTTGACTGTCGTTTGCTTTTGTTGTGAAAGGGGGAAGACTTGTGAAAAGGACATATCAGCCTAAGAATCGTAGAAGAAAACGCATCCATGGCTTTCGCGCAAGGATGAAGACTGCCGCTGGTCGCCGGGTTTTGGCTCGTAGACGGACCAGGGGCCGTATTGTTATTTCTGCATAAGTTTCTTGAGACCTTGTCGAAAGAACAAGGTGCCTAGACGCTCGGGAGGTTTTAACGTGGAGCGTTTGAAAAGCCCCAGGGACTTTAGCACAGTCTACACCCAGGGGAAACCAAAGTTTGGTAAATTTGTGGTAGTTTCTGTCCTACCCATGGATAGACAGGTCTCGCGGGTAGGTTTTGCTGTAGGCAAAAAGGTTGGAAACGCGGTAAAACGCAATACAATCAAGCGAAGGCTCAGGGCCATTATGCAAGGCCAGGCTGGACGTATTACTCCTGGCTTTGATGTGATCGTAGGAGCGAAGCAAAAGTCAAGCACTGCTAGTTTTCAAGATTTAGAAGCAGATTTATGCCGGGTGTTAAAGTACTCTGGTCTATTGGCCGCTCGCCGGAGTGGATCCACCAGGGTTGGTGAAGAGCATGCTTAAGGTGGCGCTCTTTTTCATTAGGGGGTATCAAAGGTTTGTTTCCCCGCTGTTGCCTCGAAGTTGCCGGTTTTACCCCACTTGTTCCGAATATGCAATCCGAGCCATCACGAAGCATGGATGGAAGGGCCTGTGGTTGGCCATGAAGAGAATTGGCAGATGCCATCCTTGGCATCCGGGAGGTTTCGATCCCGTTCCGTAGTCGATAGGAGGACTTTACCTTGATGGATTTTATTGCCGGGGCACTTGGCTCGGTGCTTGAACAAATTGTTTCGGTAACTCACAGTTACGGGCTCGGTATTATTCTTACGACCATTTTTGTGCGCTTACTCTTGTTTCCCCTCACGTTGAGCCAGAATAAGAGCATGGTTGCCATGCGGAAGATTCAGCCTGAATTACAGGAGATTCAAAAGAAGTATGCCAATAACAAGGAAGAACAGCAGAAGCTAACCGCGGAGCTTTATCAAAAGCATAAGATTAACCCCTTAGGTGGATGTTTGCCCATGCTTGTGCAGCTACCCATTTTGTGGGCGTTTTTCCGTGTTCTGCAGAATATTCCAGTAGATGAAACAGCCATTTTCTTAGGAATCTGGACACTCAGTGAAGCTGATCCATACTATATCTTCCCTATCTTAGCTGCAGCTACCACTTTCCTGCAAAGTAAGCTGTCCATGACTGGTGACGCGTCGCAAAAATCGATGTTGATTGTGATGCCATTGATGATTGGATTTTTCAGCTTGAGTCTACCCTCGGGCTTGGTCTTGTACTGGATTGTCGGCAATATATTCTCCATTGTGCAACAGATGTGGATCAATAAGTTGTATCCCGTGACATAAGGGGGTTTAATGATGAAGTCGATTGAAGTGGTTGCTCGGACGGTGGACGAAGCCATCGCCGAAGCGCTTCGAGAGATGCAAGTGGAGCGCGCTGATGTTGAGGTTACAATCTTAGAAGAAGGTAATAAAGGCTTCTTGGGGATCTTGGGTTCGAGACAAGCCAAGGTGCGCCTTGATAAGAAGATACCCGAATACGAGGTTAAGCTCGAGAAAGCTTTGCAGTTTATCCATGAGCTTTTTGGCCACATGGATCTTGATCCGAAGGTGACAGGCGAAGCTGACGAGGAGAGCATCAACCTGCGTATTGAAGGCGACGATTTGGGCATCCTAATTGGGCGCAGAGGGCAAACCCTTGATAGCCTACAATACATTACAAGCCTTGCTGTGAATCGTGAGGGCGGCGATTGGATGAGGATTAATCTCGATATTGGTGATTATCGCGCCAAACGCGAAGAAACCTTGCGTTCCTTAGCCCAAAGGGCGGCTGTGAAAGCGGAGTCTTCTGGTCGTAGAGTGGCTTTAGATCCGATGAACGCTGCCGAACGGCGTATTGTCCATCAGGAATTGCAGGAGTTTAGCGGCGTCGTAACCCAGAGTGAAGGTCAAGACCCGTATCGCCGTGTGATTATCTTGCCAGAGTAGACTGCGATTTAAGCACTTGGGGTGTTGCAGATGAACGAAACAGAGTTCATTGTGCACGCCCTTTTTTGTTTCGTGGTACAATGTAAGCTGAGGTGTTAGCTATGACATATTTAACCATTGCGGCGGTGGCCACCCCCCTAGGAGAAGGGGGTATAGGCATTGTTCGCCTAAGTGGTCCCGATTCTATCGCCATGAGCGATGCCATCTTTCGGAGCAAGCATGGCCAGGGATGGGTCGACGTGGAAAACTACAAGCTACGCTATGGTCACGTAGTGGATCCCCAGACGGGACGAACGGTGGATGAAGCTTTAGCCGTAGTGATGCGCGCTCCCCATTCCTATACCGCAGAAGACGTGGTCGAACTACAGTGCCATGGCGGTGTTGTTGTGGTCCAGGAGGTCTTAGCTCTCTGCTTAAAGCAAGGCGCCAGACTGGCGGAGCCAGGTGAGTTCACCAAACGTGCCTTCCTCAATGGACGGCTAGATTTGAGCCAGGCAGAGGCGGTCATTGATATTGTGCGCTCCCCAACCCGTCTTGGTTTGGAGGTAGCTGTGGACCAACTTGAAGGCAGCTTAAGCCGGAGGATGAAGGAACTGCAGGAGCGTCTCTACCAGATTGCCGTACAGGTGGAGGCAAGCATTGATTTTCCCGAAGATGAACTGCCAGAGATCGAACTCGCGGCCATGGAAGATGCGCTGCGGATCAGCGTAGCAGAAATCGCCGAGCTGCTGAGCACAGCCGATGACGGAAAAATCCTGCGGGAAGGTCTCAAGACAGTGATTACCGGCAAACCGAATGTGGGAAAATCGAGCCTCTTAAACACCTTGCTAGATGAAAACCGCGCCTTGGTCACGGACATCCCTGGGACCACCAGAGACAGTATTGAGGAAGTAGTCAACTTGCGGGGCGTACCTCTCCGTCTGATTGATACCGCGGGGATTAGGGAGAGCGGAGATTTGGTAGAGCGCCTGGGCGTTACCCGTAGTCTTGATCTCTTAGAGGAGGCAGACTTGGTTCTGCATGTTTTTGATCGGAGCGAAGCTCTCACAGAGGATGATTTTACCGTGCTGCGGCGCACAGAAAAGAGCCGGCGTATTGTGCTAATCAACAAGGTGGACTTACCACCCCTGTGGGATGTGGAGGCCCTTGGCGATTTGGCAGGGGCACCCTGTCTTGAGATGTCGCTGCTCAAAGGCAAACCAGAAGTGATCCAGCGCCTAACAGACGTTATCTTAGATCTTGTGGGCAGCGGACAAATCACAAGTTTTGCTGGTTCCCGGGCCCTGATTACCCGCACTCGACATAAACAGGCTCTGCAAGAAGCTCAGCTTGCTTTAGAAGAATCGTCGAACACACTAAAGCAGGGTCTTCCCCTAGATTTGATCGCAGTTGACTTGTATTCCGCCTTGGAGCACTTAGGAGAAATCACCGGCGAGACTGTGCGAGAGAACGTACTCGATCGCATTTTTGCCCAGTTTTGCATCGGCAAGTAGTAGGAAGGGGTGCGTTATGTCTCAAAGTTATGATGTAATTGTGGTCGGGGCCGGACATGCTGGAGTCGAAGCGGCTTTAGCCGCGGGCCGTATGGGCCATCGGGTCTTAATTCTGACCCTAAATTTGGATAACGTGGCCCTTTTGCCCTGTAATCCAAGTATTGGCGGATCAGGCAAAGCTACGTTAGTTCGAGAAGTCGATGCTCTCGGGGGTGAGATGGCCAAGAACTGTGACGCTACTCTGATGCAAATGCGGATGCTGAACACCAAGCGCGGTCCTGCCGTGCAATCCCTCCGGGTACAACTAGACCGCAAGCTTTACCAAAGACGGATGAAAAGCGTTCTGGAAACAGAAGAGAATGTGTTTCTCAAGGAAGGCCTGGTTACCGATCTCCTCGTCGAAAATGGATCCATCCAGGGTGTGGTGCTTCGGGGCGATGTGAAGATCCATGCTCCCACCGTGATCCTGGCCACCGGCACGTACCTCCGCTCCGTCGTTCACATCGGTGAACTTCAGTATGAGTCGGGGCCCCAAGGGCAGCATACCGCAGTGGCTTTAGCCCATGTCTTGGCTGAGTGGCTTCCGGTTATGCGCTTCAAGACAGGTACGCCCCCGCGGGTGAACTTGCGTTCCTTGGACTACAACTTGCTGCAGAAACTCCCTGGAGATAGCAATATTCCCGGCTTCTCTTTTGAGACAAAAAGCCTAGATATTGAGCAAGTTTCCTGCTGGGTCACGTATACCACCGCTGAGACCCACCGCATTATTCGGGACAACTTAGGACGCACCGCGATGTATAGCGGAGCGATTACTGGGGCCGGCCCCCGCTATTGCCCTTCTATTGAGAGTAAGATTGTGGAGTTTCCTGGTCGCGACAGCCACCAGATTTTTATTGAACCTGAGGGTTGGCAAACAAATGAGGCTTATTTGAGCGGTGTCTCCACGTCGCTTCCCTATGACATACAAGAAGAGATGCTAAAAACCATTCCCGGCTTCGAGCAGGTAGAGATTCTTCGCCCAGCTTACGCCATCGAATACGATTGCATTGATCCCTTGGCCCTCAGGGCTTCTCTGGAGAGCAAGGATCTAGCTGGCCTCTTCTTGGCTGGCCAGATTAATGGGACATCCGGTTACGAAGAAGCGGCGGCCCAGGGCATGCTTGCTGGGATCAACGCCTGTCGTTACCTTAGGGCTGAAGAGCCCGTGATGATTCCCCGTTCCCAGGGTTATATTGGGGTTCTCATTGATGACTTAGTTACCAAGGGTGTTACGGAACCCTACCGCATGATGACTTCGCGTTCAGAGTATCGCCTGTCCTTGCGTATGGACAATGCAGACGCCCGCCTCACTCCACTTGGCTACTCTTTAGGGTTAATCAGCGAGGAACGTTATGCCGCCTTCCAAGAGAAGCAGGAGCAGATAACCAGTGAGGTAGAACGCTTGAGCAAGACAACACTGGGTGGAACTCCCCGGGTCAATGCCAAGTTGCAGGAGCTTGGTACCGCCCCCCTTAAGCATGGGGTGACCTTAGCTGACTTGCTCCGCCGTCCTGAGCTGACCTACCAAGAACTACAGCACTTTACTGATTTACCTGAACTTCCCCCCTTGGTTCAAGAGCAAGTGGAAATTCAAGTGAAATACCAGGGCTACCTGGCTAGGCAAGAGTCGGCCATAGAACGATTTGAACAGATGGAAAAAAAGCTCCTGCCTCCTGCTCTCCCTTATCATGAAGTCAAGGGTCTTTCTCGGGAGGCCGCGGCTCGTCTTGGTGAAATTAGGCCTAGCTCCATCGGGCAGGCATCGAGGGTCTCCGGCGTAAATCCGGCAGACATTAGCGTCTTGCTGATCTATCTTGAACAAGAAGATCGGAGGGGCACAGAATGAGTTTTGAGCGAGAGGTCTTTCAAACTGCACTAGAAACTGGCCTGAAGGCCTGGGATTTAGAGGAGTTCACACCCTCCCTCCCCGCTTTTGCCGACTTTGCAGAATCGGTCGTCGAGACGAACCAGACGCTGAATCTGACTAGAATTGTGGAGCCGGAGGAAATGGCGATTAAGAATTTCCTAGATAGTCTAGCTGTCTTGCGTTTGGAGTGGCCTCAGTCGGTTAGCTGCCTTGATCTAGGTACAGGGGCTGGCTTTCCAGGGGTTCCGCTGGCCATTGTCAAGCGAGAGTGGTCCTTTGTCCTCCTGGATTCCCTCCGTAAGCGGCTCCGGTTCTTGCAGGGTACGGCGACGAGCCAAGGACTCACTAATCTGGGTACCTTGCATGCGCGAGCTGAGGATGCGGGGCAAGATAAAACCCATAGGCAGGGCTATGATCTGGTTTTAAGCCGTGCCGTGGCACATCTCCCGGTTCTCTTGGAGTTGGCTACCCCCCTGACGAGAGTTGGCGGCCGCTTTGTGGCCTACAAGGGGAGCGAAGCCGTAGCCGAACTCAAGGCAAGCTCGCAGGCTATGAAGGAGCTGAACCTTGATGTAGAACTAGTGTTCGATATTGACCTGCCCTTGGAGATGGGCGCCCGCACTCTCTTAGTCTTTCGTAAGCTCAGACCCACTCCCCCCTCCTACCCGAGAAAAGCGGGGATACCCAATAAGCAACCCCTGTAGTGCCAATCAACGGAGTCTGCCTCTTTTTTGTGAGGTGGCTCTTTTTGTTTTGCCTCGCGCCGGAAGGAACTGGGCTTTCGATACAGAACTAAAAGAGTAATTGGGAATGGGGTGAGGCCGTGAAATTGACAGAGGTACTCTTGAATCGCAAACGTTCCGAAGGGCCCAGTGTCGAAGGCTTTGATAGCTGGAGCGAGGCCGTCCAGGCGGTTCCAATTCACTTAGTAAGCGCCGGGAAGTACCAGCCGAGGCAGGGGTTTGACGAAGGAGCTCTGGCAGAATTGGCAGAGTCCATTAAGACCCATGGTCTCTTGCAGCCCGTGGTTGTCCGTAGGGGGACAGTCGGCTATGAACTGATCGTCGGCGAGCGTCGACTTAGGGCCTGCAAGAGGCTGGGCTGGGAAGTAGTCCCTGCTATTATCCGGGAAGTGGAAGATCGGGAGGCTGCGGAACTGGCGCTGATCGAAAATCTGCAGCGCAGTGACCTCCATGTCTTTGAGATTGCAGAAGGTTACGAGAGGTTGTTGACGGAATTCTCCCTAACCCAAGAAGAGCTCGGGACTCGGCTTGGTGTTAGCCAGGCCAACGTCGCCAACAAGATTCGCTTACTGAAGTTGCCGCCAGAGATTCGGAAGATTATTTCCCGGGAAATGCTGAGTGAGCGACATAGCCGCGCACTTCTGCGGCTCGCTAGTGCCGAACAACAAATGAAAGTTTTACAAACAATTGTTCGGGATGACTTGAGTGTCAAGCAAACCGAAGAGTTGGTGACATCTCTCATTCATCCTGGAAGGCCTAAGGTCAAGGGAGATAAACCGGTGCCAAAACGGAAGTTAATCATCAAGGATCTCCGCCTCTTTACGAATAGTGTAAAGCAGCTGACCGATACCTTAGAGTCTAGTGGACTTGTGGTCAAAGTTGACGAGCGAGAAGACGAGGAAGTCTATGAGCTTGTGGTCACAGTGAAGAAGAAACCAATTGGGGGTGGGACAAATGGCTAGAGTAATTGCCATCATTAATCAAAAAGGCGGAGTCGGCAAGAGCACTACCGCGGTGAACTTAGGTGCATACCTGGCCTTAGCAGGCAAAAGGGTCCTTTTGGTGGATGTAGACCCCCAAGGGAATGCGTCGAGTGGAGTGGGGATTGAGAAGCGAAAGGTCCATCGGTGCATGTACTCGGTCTTGATTGAGGGAGAGAAAATTGAACGCATTATCGAACCGACGGCCATTGAGAACTTTCACGTGGCGCCGGCCACCATTGATCTGGCGGGAGCGGAGATTGAGTTGGTCTCCACGATCTCCAGGGAGTTTCGCTTGAAGAAGGCCCTTGAGCTGGTACGGAATCGTTATGACTATGTAGTGATTGACGCTCCTCCCTCTCTAGGACTCTTGACGGTCAATGGCTTAACTGCCTCAGACTCCGTCTTGGTCCCCATTCAATGCGAGTACTATGCCTTAGAAGGTCTTAGCCAATTAGTGAGTACCATTGCCATGGTGCAGGAGCACCTAAACCCGACCCTGGAGTGGGAAGGTGTTGTGATGACCATGTACGATGTGCGTACAAACCTATCGCAACAAGTTATAGAGGATGTGCAGACCTATTTCCAAAATACGGTTCGCGTCTATAAATCGATCATTCCCCGCAATGTTCGTTTGGGTGAGGCACCAAGCTTTGGCCAACCCATTGCCCTCTATGATCCTAAGTCCAAGGGAGCCGAAGCCTATGAAAGATTAGCGCGGGAGGTGTTAGGCTCGTGAGCACACAACGACTGGGAAAAGGATTGAGGGCCTTAATCCCTGAGATAGAAGAACCAGGGAGTCAAGCTGGGATTGAAGAACTTGCTTTGGATCAAATCCAAGCCAACCCCTTTCAGCCCAGAGAGCACTTCGATCCAGACAAACTAGAAGAGTTGGCAGTCTCTATTCGGGAATATGGTCTGCTAGAGCCAATTTTAGTGCGTGAACGGGGAGATAAATACCAATTGATCGCTGGTGAACGCAGGGTTCGAGCTGCGGAGTTAGCCGGTCTCAAGAAAGTTCCAGCCCTGGTGCGTGATTTTGACGACGTCGATATGATGAAGGTAGCTTTGGTGGAGAATCTGCAGCGGGAGAATCTAAACCCCATCGAAGAAGCAGAGGGTTACCAGCGGTTGATAGACGAGTTTAGTTTTACCCAGAATCAAGTGGCTACGGCCGTTGGTAAGAAGCGCCCTTCTGTGGCTAACTCCTTGCGACTCTTAAATCTAGGCTATGCAGAGAAGCAGATGGTTCAGGATGGAAGAATATCCACGGGTCATGCCAAAGTCCTCTTGGGCGTCGGCGATGCGAAAAAGCGCACACAGCTGGCTAACAGGGTGGTCAAGGAAGACCTCAGTGTCCGCCAATTAGAGGATCTACTGAAGAAACCGAAGGGTGTTCCACGTGGAACACTGAAGATCAAGAGCCCCGAGCTGGTGGATTTAGAGGACAATCTGCAACGCATCTTCGGGACAAAGGTGTCCATGAGCTACAAAAAAGGTGTTGGACGTATCTCTATAGACTACTATTCCGATGAGGAACTAGAGAGACTTCTGGAAATGATGAATAGGATCTAAATAAGGAGTGTTCCACGTGGAACACTCCTTTAGAAACAGTCCATATCTGCTAAACCGTCTGCCAGGAGCCAGGAGCTGCCTCCACTGCGGAAAGATGATTGGCTAAACACATTGTCAAAGCTTCTGTGATAACATCCGCCATCTGCATCACTAGGCTAAGGCGGGTGTTTTGTAATACCACATGCTCCATAAACCCAGCCACATTCACAACACCGATGATGTGGTAATGGCCTACCGTTGGGAGTTGTTTACTAACCCCCGTCCCAGGATGCAAGGGGCCTTTCTTCACGGAAATGTAGCCAATGCTTTTGACCCTACCTAAACAAGCGTCGATGGCTATGATCGTGCTTTCACGGCCATCTTGGTTGATTCGGCCTATTGTTTCGTCAAGATTAAGGGCGTGTACTGGATGGTGGATCGTTCCGTGTACAGCCACGCTACTAGGTAGGAGTCCTTCTTCTTGTCTCTTAACTAAGGCAGATCCAATGAAGGGGCCTAAAGCGTCTCCTGTCGAGCGATCTGTGCCCACACAGACAATGTCTACATAGGGTTTTAACTGCAAAGAAGCCAATGTCACCGCGAGATTTGCCGAAGATAAAGGATCACCAAAATGAGTTCGTCCCACTATGTCGGATTCAAAAAACATGCTCCACCTCCAGGGAGTAAACTTGTCTTAGTTTATGCACCCTTGGTACAGTTTATGCACAAAAAGTTCGGCACATAGCAATCCGTCTGCCCGAATAGGCTCTAGGGGGGTGGTGGTGTGAGCTTGTGGTCCGTTATAGCCCTGTACATTGCAGGGATGATTGGGGCTGGATTTGCCTCTGGTCAAGAACTGGTCGTATTTTTCGTAAGCTACGGAAAACAAGGCCTAGCTGGGATCGCCCTGACCATCTCCCTGCTCACACTGGGCACGGCACTCATTCTTGAGGTTTGCGCCAGACACAACATCTCTTCGTATGCGGAGCTTTTTTCCCTTTTTGGCCCGAGCGTCGCAAAAGCCTTTGACTGGCTTTATTCCGTGTTTCTTTTGATCGGAACCAGCGTCATGCTAGCGGGCATAGGTGCTCAAGGATCTACTGCGCTACCCAAGCTTATGCTCCAGTTCGGTACGGTGCTACTGATCCTGGCAGCCCTTTATAAAGGGGCCGTCGGCGTTAGCAAAGTGAGCGCCTACTTGGCACCATGTCTAGTAATCATCCTTTGCGCCTTGACCTTTGAATACCTCCCTGGAGTAGGCGAGCGCCTGCTTGACCAGGATTCTTGGGCTTCCTTGGATGCTGGTACCCTTTATGCCTCCTATAATCTCGGTTTCTCCCTGGCGGTCCTGGCCAGTGTTCAGCCCTACCTCAAGACAAAGAAAGAACGCTGGATTGCAGTCTTGGTCGGCAACCTGGTTCTAGGAACCAGCATGGTTCTGCTTTTCTTGGCCCTCTCCACCCTGGGTCAAGACGGGTTGCAGTCGGCCTTTCCCTTGCGTGAGCTGGTGGTTTCCCGGGGGCCCCTCGCTTTACGAGTTTATCAGGTCATGCTCTGGGGGTCCATGTATTCAACGGCGCTAGCCCATTTGTTGGCCTTGGTGAGCCGTATGCAGAGCTTGGCACACATGACTTGGGGCAAGGCAACCCTCTTAGCTACTGGAGCCTCTCTTGCCCTATCGCATCTGGGCTTTGGGCCCCTCATTAGGATAGCTTACCCCATTCTTGGCTTGGCCGGGCTTTGGATCTTAGCCAATCTCGGGCGCATCCTCCTATTTGATCGGAAGGCATAAGGATGGCAATTTCCTACGCTCTTAGGTATAATGGAAGCACTTATGAGCGAAGGTGGTGGCCTGATGACACCCGAAGTCGACAAACTGTATGAAGAGGCGTTAGTGCACTTGGAGGCCTGGGAGCTCGATTCCGCGGAAGAATGTCTGCGCAAAGTAGTAGAATTGGATCCAGAGCATGCCCATGGATATAACAAGTTAGGGGTCGTCTATGCTCGGCGCAACGATTTGCGGCAGGCCGAAGACTGTTTCAACCAAGCGCTGGCCCTTGACTCCCAACTGGCAACCGCACACTCGAACCTCGGCAATATCTATGCCGAGCATGGTTGGATAGATCGGGCCAAAGCAGCCTATGAGCGCGCCCTAGCCCTTGATCCAAGTAACCCGACGGCCATGCATAACCTCGGGGTCTTGTACAGGAAAAGTGGAAAGATCGGTCGAGGCGTCGACTTGATGAAACAAGCGTCCAAGTCAGAGCGCCATAGATTCCGCGATGAAACTCGGCGCAACCCAAAGAGGCGGCGCATCGTGAGTGTTGGTTGGGCTGTACTGATCGTAATTGGGCTAGCCCTTTTCTATCTTCTCAGCCGATGAGTATCCACATAGTTATCCACAGCGGTTGTGGATACTGTGCATAACTACGGATAAAACCCCAGCTAGAGACCACTTGCCGAAGTTTATTAGCGTTATACCGGCCGCCGTCGTTTGCGATGCCAAATAAGAATCATTGTCTTTTGCCGAGCTTTTAGAATGGGATCCATAATCTTCTTGAGCAAGAACATGTTCTTATCCCCCTTACAGACTCGAATCGTTGCCCCATATTATATCCTCAGAAGAAGAATGTGTGACAGAAGGAAACTGGTTTCCCATGGAGAAAGAGTTAGTGTCCGATGATAAGGATCACCAAGAATTGAGAAAGGAGATGGACAGTTGAAACAAACTCCATTAACAGCTAGACACCGTGCCCTTGGGGCCAAGATGGTGGACTATGCAGGGTTTGAGATGCCTGTACAGTATGTTGGGGTTTTGGAGGAACACAATACGGTGAGGACGAAGGTTGGTATTTTCGATTTGACCCACATGGGCGAATTCGAATTGACCGGCCCGGGTGCCCTAGATACCGTAAATTATGTTACCACCAACGATGCCAGCGTTCTTAAGGAGGGTGAAATTCAATACAGCCCTCTCACCAATGAAAACGGTGGGTTTATTGATGATATCCTGGTGTATCGTACAGCTGACGGTTTTTGGTTGGTCGTCAATGCATCTAATGCAGCGAAAGACTATGCCTGGATCAAGGCAAACCTCCGGCCTGAAACAGAGCTGCGGGATCTCAGTGATGAGCTGACCCTAATCGCTGTGCAGGGTCCAAAGTCAGCACCTCTCGTTGAAGAGATTCTCGGTCTATCTCTATCTGAACTGAAAAACTATACCTTTATTCAAGTTACATACGAAGGCACGAAGCTTCTCGTCTCTCGCACGGGTTACACCGGCGAAGATGGCTTTGAGCTTTACTTTCCCAACGCCCTAGCCGAAAAATTATGGGATGAATGCCTACAAAAGGGTGAACAATACGGTGTAAAACCGATTGGTTTAGGCGCCCGTGATAGTCTGCGTCTCGAAGCCAGAATGCCCCTTTACGGAAACGACATTGGCGAAGATATAACTCCTTTGGAGGCCGGCCTGAATCGTTTTATCAAGCTTGATAAAGGGTCTTTCGTTGGCAGAGACGTTCTTCAGAAGCAAAAGGATGAAGGCGTCCAGCGAAAGCTCGTTGCATTTACCATGCTCGATAAGGGAATTCCCCGTCAGGGTTACCCACTCCTCAACCTTGAGGGCGAAGAAATTGGCGTTGTCACCAGTGGCACCCATTCCCCCACCCTCGACCATCCTATCGGAATGGGCTATGTGGAAGTGGCCTACGCTAAAGCAGATACAGAAATTCAGGTTCAAGTAAGGAAAAAGCTTGCACGGGCCAAGATTATTAAGGGTCGCTTTTTAGCGTAATTCCGCCTTGACCGGAAGCTTTTTGCGATAACTCAAAAAAACACTAGGAGGTTTCATCATGAGTGAACAGTTACGGTTTACCAAAGAACATGAGTGGCTTTTAGTTAAAGGCAATATCATCCGCCTTGGCGTCAGCGACTATGCTCAAAATGAGTTGGGCGACATCGTTTTTGTCGATCTTCCTTCCGTAGGCGATACGGTGGAAGAAGGCGAAGGTATCGCCGCCCTTGAGTCCGTCAAGGCTGTAAGCGATGTCTATTCTCCTGTGAGCGGCGAAATTGTGGCAGTTAACGAAGCTCTCGAAGACAGTCCTGAGCTGGTCAACGAATCTCCTCTAGATCAGGGTTGGATTGTGGAAATTGAAGTTGAAGGTGTTGCTCAAACAGGCGATTTAATGAACAAACAGGAGTATGAAGCATTTCTGAAGGGGGTTTAAGTATGCGCTATCTTCCGCTGACCAAGGAGGAACGGCAAGAGATGCTAGAAACCATTGGGGTAGACAAGGTAGATGATCTATTTACCGCTATCCCCAAGGAAATACGTCTTCACGCCGACCTTGATCTCCCTGCACCCTTAAGCGAGGCCGAACTGGTACGTCATTTTTCGGAACTTGCCAGCAAGAACAACGATCTCCAGTCCTCCGTCTCCTTCTTAGGTGCAGGATCCTATGACCATTTGATTCCCAGTGTCATTAAGCATCTTGCGGGTCGGGGCGAGTTTCTCACCGCTTACACACCCTACCAGCCCGAAATCACCCAGGGGGTCTTGCAGAGCATTTTCGAGTATCAAACGCTGATTTGCGAGTTGACAGGTATGGAAGCATCGAACGCTTCCATGTACGATGGCGCCAGCGCTTTGGCGGAAGCAGCTCTCATGGCTTGCGCTGCCACTCGGCGCGAACTTGTGGTGCTACCAGCCTCTTTGCATCCTGAATGGCGGGATGTTGTGCGTCTCTACTTAGAGAGCCAAAATGTATCCATCGCCTATCTGCCCTACGATGAGGCAACGGGCCTTGTAGATCCGGAGTCTGCGGAGGGGATTTCTTGGTCTGAAGCAGCCTGCGTTGTTGTACAACAGCCTAACTTTTTTGGCCTCTTGGAAAACATTGCTCCCTTTAAAAAAGTCGCTGAAGAGCACGGTGCTTTGCTGGTTATGGCAGTCGATCCGATCAGCCTAAGCCTGCTGAAGTCCCCAGGGGAACTTGGTGCACACATCGTAGTAGGTGACGGTCAAAGCCTCGGTAATTCCATGGGCTTTGGCGGACCATCCCTCGGGTTTTTTGCCACCACAGGCACCAAACTGATTCGCCGGATGCCCGGTCGTGTCGTCGGCGAGACCGTGGATACAGATGGCACAAGAGGTTTTGTCTTGACCCTGCAGACCCGGGAACAACACATTCGCCGGGAAAAAGCAACATCGAATATTTGTTCCAACCAAGCCTTAAATGCCCTGATGGCAGCCATTTACCTTAGTGTAACAGGCAAAGAGGGCTTTAGGGATGTAGGATATCAATCCCTGCAAAAGGCCAATTACCTGAAGAAACGCCTACTGGAAATTGAAGGCTTGTCTTCGCGCTTTAGCGCACCTTCCTTTAGGGAGTTCGTCATTCAGGGTTCTGTAGACTGGGATGAAGTCAACATTCGCCTAGCTGAACATGGCTTTGTCGGTGGTCTGCCACTGGCACGCTTTGGTCTGCCTGAGAGCGTACTTTTCTCGGTAACCGAAGCAAGGACCAAAGAAGAAATTGACAGCTTTGTAAATCTGCTAAGGGGGTTGATCTCATGACCACACGTAAACTTGTCCCCTTAATTTTCGAACGCTCCACACCTGGGCGACGGGGCTATCGACTTCCTGACCTAGACGTTCCTGAAGTACCGGTGACAGAGCTTATTCCCAGTGATTTTCTGCGGGAGGAAGCTCCTGCTTTGCCTGAAGTCAGCGAACTTGAAGTCGTTCGTCATTACACCCAGCTTTCTAGGTTGAATCACGGCGTCGATGTGGGCTTTTATCCCCTCGGCTCCTGCACCATGAAGTATAATCCCAGGGTGAATGAGGACGTAACAAGCCTTCCAGGCTTTGCAACGATTCATCCCTACCAGCCTGAAGAGACCGTACAAGGGGCTCTCGAGCTTATGTACAACCTTGGCCAGTACCTTGCTGTCATTTCAGGTCTTGATGCAACGACCTTACAGCCAGCGGCAGGAGCCCATGGTGAGTTAACTGGTTTGATGGTCATTAAGGCTTATCACGCCCACCGGGGAGAAGGTCATCGTAACGAGATGATCATTCCCGACTCAGCACATGGAACCAATCCCGCCAGTTGCGCCATGGTTGGCTACAAAGTAGTCGAAGTTCCGTCAGACGAGCGCGGCGGCGTGGATGTAGAAGCCCTCAAGGGTCTTGTGGGCCCCAACACTGCTGGTCTCATGCTGACCAATCCCAACACACTCGGTCTTTTTGACGAAAACATTTGCGAAATTGCGAAGCTCGTGCATGATGCTGGCGGTCTCTTGTACTATGATGGGGCTAACGCCAACGCCATTATGGGTATTGCACGCCCAGGCGATATGGGCTTTGATGTAGTCCACTTCAACCTACACAAGACGTTCTCCACACCCCATGGTGGCGGCGGACCAGGTGCAGGACCCATCGTTGTCTGCAAAGAGCTGGCACAGTTCTTGCCGGGTCCCGTTGTAGAGAAGCGGGACGATCGCTACACCTTTGTCACACCCGAGAACTCCATCGGCCGGGTCCGTTCTTTCTACGGCAACTTCCTGGTCTACGCTCGGGCCTATGCCTACATTCGTTCCCATGGCGGGAAGGGGCTTAAAGAGGTCAGTGAGACAGCTGTGCTTCACGCTAACTACATGATGCACAAGTTGAAGGACGTCTACCAATTGGCCTATGATCGCACCTGCATGCATGAGTTTGTTTTGTCAGGTAACTGGCAGAAAGACAAGTATGGAGTGCGCACTCTGGACATTGCTAAGCGCCTCCTGGACTATGGTTACCACGCACCTACAGTCTACTTTCCCATGGTTGTTGACGAGGCTATCATGATTGAGCCTACGGAGACAGAGCCAAAGTCCACCCTAGATGAGTTTATCGAGGTGATGCGGACGATTGCCCAAGAAGCCAAAGAAACCCCAGAACTTGTCACATCAGCGCCCCATTCAACACCGCTGAAGCGACTCGACGAGTCTAGAGCAGCCCGGCACCCCGTCTTACGCTGGGAAAAAGCATAAAAAAGCACAAAGAAACGCCCTCTTCTCGAGAGAAGAGGGCGTATTTACATTCTGCTATTGCTGTGGTGCCCACTGAATCTGGATGTTTGACTCTTGCTCAAGTTTGAATAGATAGCTCTCTAGATCCAAAGCCTGGCTGCCGCGGTAGTCGTTTTCTACCTCAACTGCGACTTCGGCAAAGACCGCTGTCTTTCCTTCGTTCTTGGCATGAACCGTGATAACATGCCAGCCGAAGCTACTCTCTGCTAGACCGTACTCGCCAACAGCGAGACTAAAGGCCTTTTCTTCGAACTCCGGAACAGTGTAGCCTCTCGGGACAACCCCGAGGTACCCGCCCTGGGAGGCCGTACCTGGATCCAAAGAACGTTCACCTGCGAGGGTCAAGAGGTCTGCACCGTCTGTGAGTAGAGCCAGGATTTCCTGGGCTTCTTCTTCTGTATCCAGAAGAATATGACTGACTTCAACTGTCTCTGGTTCGTCGTAGTAAGAGCTGTTTTCCTTAAAGAAGGCTTCGACAGCGCCATCCTGGACTTCAACCTCTGCTCTGGCCAAGTTACCTAGAAGCATATTCCACTGCAATTGTGCAATAAACACATCTTCAGACACATTGTTCTGCAGCAAAAACGCTTGCAGACCCTCAACTCCGCCGAGTTGAGCAATGACCATTTGATACATTTCGGCGAAGTCGTCTCCATCAAAGGTAACCCCTAGAGCATCTGCCTTTTGTCTGATCATCTCATTTTGGATTAGCTCCTGCAGGGCAAAAGAACCGTACTGCGCCTCCAAGGTAGCGTAGAAATCTTTGCTACTGATGGCAACACCATTAACCGTCGCGACGGCCTGATCACCTTCATCCGCCAAGAGTGCCATGGGTGAGGCGATTAAGGACAGGGAAAGAATTACAAGCAAGAGTACAACATTAATCTTTTTCAAGAACGTCATCCTTTCTGTCTGTTTCATCTCTCCAATATTCTCGCTTCCTTGCCAGATACCTTTTTAATCTTGGGTATTAACCTATGCTATAATAATTGTAATAGAGGGAAAAGGTGGCGAAGCGATGCACGACCTAGGACAGATCTTGCGCCTTAAGAAAAAACACGCCTGTGGCGGGCAGAACTGGGAGGTTCTAAAACCGGGAGTAGACACTCGTCTGAAGTGCACCACCTGCGGGCGGGTAATCTTGGTGCCACGAGATAAATTAGTCAGACAGATCGTTAAGTAGTTTAGGCACAACCGACGAGGGTAGAATATAGTGAGAAAAAAGGCTCTATCCCAGGGAGGTTGACTTTGATGACAATAACCCGTCACTTTTTTGCGGGAAGCAATTCAGGTAAAGGCTTTCACTCCTTTTTTGACAACATCATTGGTCCTGAGGCAAAAAGGATCTATCTCCTAAAGGGAGGTCCCGGCACAGGAAAGTCCAGCTTTATGCGCTATATTGCGCAAACGGTAGGAGAACATGGCTATGACCGAGAACTCTTCTTTTGCAGTTCTGACTCGGGTGCTCTCGATGCCGTGTCCTTTCCCTCGTTGGGCATAGCCCTAGTGGATGCCACAGCGCCCCATGTCATGGATGCAGATCTGCCTGGTTGCAGAGATCAGATTCTTGCCCTTGGGGACTTCTGGTTTAAAGAGGAGCTCGACGAAAAACGAGCAGAAATAATCGAGGGTGGCCGCATCAAACGGGCCCATTTCGCGGCTGCTTTCCGCTACTTTGCCGCTGCCTTGGCCGTGGAGGAGAATATTGCCGCGGGCAATCGATCCAAACGGGCAGATTGTGCCGGTCAAGTGGGAGAGATCCTGCCCTTAATAGAACCAAGACGGCGGGGAGAACACCAAGGCCGTGTTAGACGCCTTTTTGCCTCTGCCTTGACACCAGAGGGGTATGTCAGTCATATCCAAAGCCTGGTAGAAGGTTTGCCCCATCGCTTCATTCTCCAGGGCGGCCTAGGGATGGGTCAAGGGGAGCAGCTTGCCGCGATTTTGCAGTATGGGCAAAGAGCCGGCTACAACGTAGAGGCCTTTCATTATCCCTTGAATCCAGCCAGGCTCCTTCATATCACGATCCCCGACTTAGGCTTGGCAGTCTTGAGCGAGCTCTCGCTCGAGCCCTTGGGCAATATAAAAGGCCCGAGAATTATCTGCGGACCTCTGGATCGAACTGAAGAAAAAGACCTTCTGCTTTGGCAAGAACTGATCGAGGAGGGCTTAAAAGCACTCCTCGACGCCCAATCAAGCCACATTGCAGTGGAAGAATACTACGCTGGCGCCATGGACTTTGCGGCCCTCACAGAGTATCGCGATGAGATCTTAGCCGAAATCCTCCTACTATAGAAACCTCTCTTGGTTTTTTTGCACAAAGCGCAAGAGGGGGATTCCCAGGGCCAAGATAACCACAGTTTGACCAGCTCCGATGCTCAAAACCAGGGGCCAATAGGCTGGTAGACCCAGGATATACGAGAGGTACAGACTGACCAAGAAAGCATTCAGTACGATGGGAGAAGCGTAGCCGATCAACCGGCCCTTGAAGCGATATGTAATGAAAGCTGCTAGCAGGCTCACAAAGCTGCCGCCAAGAATGTCCCAGGGGCCTTGACCGCCTAGAATATTCGACAAAAGCACGCCCACATAGATACCGCCGATCGCTTCAGGATAGACCATGGGCAGTAGGGTCAACGCTTCTGCCACTCTAAGCTGGACCGGTCCGAAACTGATGGCTTGAAATACAAAGATTAAGACGATGTATAGTGCGGCTATGAACCCCGCCCTTGCAAGTCGGTTCATAATGTCTGGATCCTCCTTCTTCACCTTAGTGTACATCTTCGGGGGTGTGAAATCAATGGCGTTACAAATCGGAATGATCGGTCTACCCAATGTTGGCAAGTCGACTGTTTTCAACGCATTAACGAAACTTGAGGTACCTGCCTTGAACTACCCGTTTTGCACCATCGAACCAAATTTGGGCACGGTGCTCATTCCCGATCAGCGGCTTGCTGAAATTGCCAAGGTCAGTAGGCCCGAGACGCTAACCGGCGCCACCATGGAGTTTGTCGATATTGCTGGTTTGGTCAGGGGCGCAAGCAAGGGTGAGGGCTTGGGCAACCAGTTCTTAGCCCACATTCGGGAAATGGACGCCTTGGTTCATGTGGTCCGCTGCTTTCGGGCTGACGACGTGGCCAGTCAGGAAGAGGGGATCAACCCCCTGCGTGATCTGGAGATCATTGACCTAGAGCTGATCCTCGCTGATCTGCAAAGTCTAGAACGGCGCCGGGAGCGCACAACCAGAATGCTCAAGACTGGAGAAGCGCTCTACCGCGAAGAACTGGAACTCCTCCATCAATACCAAGAAACCCTGGAACAAGGTACGCCTTTGCGGCGAACCGATCTGCCGCAGTTAGCGGATTTACCCCTGCTTTCGGCCAAGCCCCTGCTCTACTTGGCTAATGTCAACGAAGGACAAAGCGATTTGGACCCCGCCTTTCTGGCAGTCGCCGAGGAGGAGGGTTCTGAAGTGGTATGTATGTCTGCAGATTTCGAGCTGGAGATCAGCCGTTTAGACCCCGCAGATGCTAGGTTGTTTTTAGTTGAAGCCGGTATGGACAAGCCAGCCCTGCACCGTTTGGTTGATGCCTGTGCGCGTCTCCTAGACCTGATTACGTTTTACACAATCAAGGGTGACGAAACCAGATCATGGATTATTTCCCGGGGAATGTTAGCACCTCAGGCGGCGGGCCGAATCCACTCCGATATGGAGAGAGGTTTTATTCGGGCGGAAGTCATAAATTGGGAAATACTGGTAAATGAAGGGTCTGTTGCGGCTTGCCGAGAAAAGGGCCTAGCTAGGGTGGAAGGAAAAGACTACCAGATTCAGGATGGCGATGTCATTTTCTTCCGATTCAACGTTTGACTTCAAAATAGAGCGATGGTATAATAAGTGTTGCCCTGTCCTAAGCAAGACTTAGGACCATATGTCCAGAGGGGAGGTGAAGCTACGGTGCGTGATTATGAGCTTATGGTACTTTTTGTCCCAAACCTCGATGAAGAGGGATTGGATGCCCAAATCGAGCGGACCAAAGGCCTGATTGAAGGTATTGGTGGTCAAATCGAGAAGGTTGACAAATGGGGTAAAAGGCGGTTTGCTTACGAGATCAACGAGAATACCGAAGGCTTCTATGTGGTGATCGATTTTAAAGCAGAAAGCGGAACGACTTCAGAGGTCGAACGAATTCTAAAGATCACTGACGAAGTCATTCGTTATCTGCTCCTTCGCAAAGATCAGGATTGAGCAAAGGAGTGACGACAAGTGTTGAATAAGGTAATTCTTATTGGGCGACTCGTAGCTGATCCACAACTACGTTATACGCAGTCGGGTATAGCGGTGACCAATTTTACCCTTGCAGTGGATCGACCCTTTGCGTCTCAGGGAGGCGAAAGGGAAGCAGATTTCATTGATATCGTGACCTGGCGTAAGCTGGCTGAAGTTTGTGCCAACCACCTTAGTAAGGGCCGCCTCGTTGCAGTAGAAGGACGTTTGCAGATCCGCTCTTACGACGACCAAAATGGAGTTCGCAGAAAGGCTTCAGAAATTGTAGCTGACAATGTGCGCTTCTTGGACCGTGCTCAAGGTGTTGGATCCGATGAATCAGCAGATGGACCGCCCGAACCGGAGTTTGATGATATTCCGTTCTAATCAGATAGGTTTGGAGGCGAAA
Source organism: uncultured Clostridiaceae bacterium (assembly GCA_964485345.1). Taxonomy (GTDB): domain Bacteria; phylum Bacillota; class Limnochordia; order Darwinibacteriales; family Darwinibacteriaceae; genus UBA5420. The sequence continues at coordinate 46,185 of CAZAJB010000004.1, read as the reverse complement.
TAATGGCTAGAGAAAGAGGTCGTAGAGGCAGAAAAAAAGTATGCTCTTTCTGCGTCGATAAGATCGAGCAGATTGACTACAAAGAAACTGGCCGACTACGTCGTTACATCACAGAGAGAGGCAAGATATTGCCACGCCGTATTTCTGGCAACTGCGCCAAGCACCAAAGGCAAGTTACAAATGCGATTAAGCGTGCACGTTATGTGGCATTGATGCCGTACACGATTGACTAAGACCTAAGGGAGCAGCAAAGCTGCTCCTTTTTATAACCTGAAAGCTTGGTGAGTGTATGAAAACACGTTCCTTGACCGAAGGCGCTATGCTTGGGGCGATCACGGTTCTCTTGGCTATACTTGGTGAATACATTGGAGTTCCATCTATCATCGTTCCCATTCCTCTCATGCTCTTGGTTTACCGCCAGGGATTTCAATATGGGGTTCTGGCGGCCATCGCTGCTGCTTTAATTTCTAGTCTAGTAGCCGGTCATGTTTTCTCTGGATTATCCATTGTGATCTGGGGCTTCGTGGGCGTGGCACTAGGGATGGCACTGCGAGAAAGGTTCTCCTTTACCAAGCTCATGTTGGTTGGGATCGCCTCGAATCTCGTTGTGATCGGCCTCAACTTTTTCCTATACTCCCTGATCATTGGAGGCAATGTCCTAGGCGATATGCTAGCTATGTTTCTAGAAGCCATAGACCAGGCGATTCAAGTGTCGGAAAGCATGGGGGTACAAGGGGAAGCGCTGCAGCAATATGAGGCTTTGAAGACCTTGATGCCAATTCTGCTCAGGCTCGGCTTGCCTTCGCTGCTCCTGGTGTATGCCGTCAGTATGAGCTATGTTAACTTGGCCATTGGCCGGGCTGTCCTCAGACGACTCGGTGATTCGAGCATGCCGTGGGTTGAGCCCTTTTCTAGGTGGCGACTCCCAGGCTACTTTGGTCTGATATTCGTCTTTGGACTGCTTACATCAAACTTGTGGCAGACCCCAGCACTGCCTCAGTGGCTGCAATTTCTCAGCCTTAATTCCTTTCTCATTTCCTTTTACGCCTACGCTGTTGCAGGGATCAGTCTGGCATGGTATTATTTCCAAAAGAAGAATGTACCAATGGTTTTCCGTGTTATTCTGGTTTTTATGCTTTTCACCATGCAGTTTTTGCTCATGGCACTTATTTTCTTGGCCATGATTGATGGAGTCTTTGATTTTCGTAAATTGCGTGTCTCTACAGAAGGAGAAAAATAGAAGGGTGGGTTTCCAATGAAAGTGATTCTGCAGGCGGATGTAAAGAAGATTGGCAGCAAAGGTGATGTGGTGGAAGTTGCGGAGGGATATGGGCGTAACTACCTACTACCCCGAGGTCTGGCCGTAGAAGCAAATGCAGGAAACCTGCGCCACGTAGCCGAGGTCAGAAGAGCAGAGTCCACCAAGACCGACCGGGAGCTGAAAGACGCAGAAAAAGTGGGCGCTGCCTTGCAAGACAAGAAGCTCAAGGTCGTGGCCAAGGTGGGCGAGGGCGGCAGACTGTTTGGGTCCGTTACCACCCAGGAAATTGCAGAACAGATTCGTCGCCAATTCTCGGTAGAAATTGACAAGAGGAAAATTGACGTCAAGGAGCCAATAAAGACCCTGGGATCGCATCTTATTAGCGTGAAAGTACATCCCAAGGTCCATGTGCCCATGATGGTGGAGGTTACACCGGAGTAGGTGCGGCAGCCGGGAAATACTTACTTGGAGGGTTAAATCCCCATTGGACACAAACGAATTGACAACAACACAAAGTACATCGCTGGATCTCACACCCTCACTAGAAAAGCATGTTTCAGCACTTTTGACCATCTTGGCCGAGGTCCACGGACATGATCAGCTGGTTCTAAAAGCCGGCAAGCTCGACTCTTTGGAATTGATGCAGTCGGAGAAAATCGAAGACAGGGTCTTGGCTCTCGAACGCCTAGTTCATGAGGACCCGACCATCGTAGATCCCAGGCCACCGGACGAGGTCAATGAAGTCCTTGACGAACTTGAGGACTATTTAGCTGATCTCGTGGCCCGGCGTACGGTGGAGGATCAGCTCGAAGCGAAAGTCGGGGCCAAGATGCAAGAGCGGCACCTAGAATACGTCAGGGACATACGCACCCAGGTCTTGAAGGAAGAGGCGGGACCAGATAATGCCCAAACCCTGAAAAAGTTTGCTGAACTGGAAGTCCTGGAGCAGCGGAGCCTATCTGGTTCCACAACCGACTTAATGCGACCCCAAGACCTCGCTGAGGTCGTGGGTCAAAAGGATGCTATTCAGTCGCTCCTCACGAAGCTAAGTTCGCCCTATCCCCAACACATTTTGCTTTATGGTCCGCCAGGAGTGGGTAAAACAACGGTCGCTCGCCTAGCTCTGCAGGTAGCCAAAGCCAAGGCCTATACTCCCTTTGCTGGGGACGCTCCCTTTGTGGAGGTCGATGGAACAACCTTGCGCTGGGATCCGAGGGAAGTGACCAATCCCCTGATTGGGTCTGTGCATGATCCCATCTACCAAGGGGCCAAGAGAGATCTAGCCGACGGATCGGTGCCTGAGCCGAAATTGGGTCTGGTGACAGAAGCCCATGGTGGCGTACTCTTTATTGATGAAATCGGAGAATTGGACCCTGTGCTGCAAAACAAGCTCCTCAAGGTCCTAGAAGATAAGCGCGTCGTTTTTGACTCATCCTACTACGATCCCCATGATCCGCAGATTCCTAAATATATTCACCAGCTCTTTACCAAGGGTGCCCCGGCGGACTTTGTCCTGATTGGGGCCACCACGAGGGATCCTTCAGAGATTAGTCCGGCCTTTCGTTCGCGCTGCGCCGAAGTCTTCTTTGATCCCCTTACGCCCTCAGATATCGTGGAGATTGTTCAGTCAGCAAGCGAGCGCCTGGAGATTAGGCTCGAAGCGGGCGTAGCAGATCTGGTTGCGGAATATACGATTGAAGGAAGGCGGGCCACGCGCCTTTTGTCCGATGCCTTTAGCGCCGCCCTGTATCGCGATGATGGAGAGCCAGATGATGTCACCGTGACAAATGCTGACATGGTGGATGTGATTCAATCCGCTCGCCTGAGCTCGTATGCAGGTGCCAAAGCCTCAGACACTCGCGAAGTGGGACGCATTTTAGGTCTAGGCGTCAGTGGTTACCTAGGTTCCGTTCTGGAAATTGAGGCCGTGGCCTTCAAGAGTAAAGAATCTGGTAAAGGTCGGGTACGCTTTAATGATGCTGCCGGGAGTATGGCCAAGGACAGCGTCTTTAATGCAGCCTCGGTCTTTCGGGCCCTGACAGGTCAGGAGCTTGATGATTTTGATCTGCATGTGAATGTGGTAGGGGGCGGCAATATCGATGGACCCTCTGCCGGAGTGGCCGTTTTGGCCGCCATTATTAGTGCTGTCAAGGGAATACCCATTCCTCAGGATATTGCGGTTACAGGCGAGATCTCCCTACGGGGTAAAGTCAAGGCTGTAGGAGGCTTGCATGCCAAGATCTATGGTGCCAAACAAGGCGGAGTGAAGACAGTCTATGTTCCTAAGGATAACCTGGACAACCTCCCCTCCATCACCGAAGGGGTGCAAATTGTACCCATCGACCATGTGGCCGAATTTCTGAGCCAAATCTTTGAAATGGATGTACCCTCCACACCTTGGTCTGTAGCGAACTAGAACAAGAGAATAGGCAAGCCGGCGATCACAGGACTGTTCCATGTGGTTGCCGGCTTTTTTCATGCATGAATTGCAGACCATGCTTGGATCATGGTAGACTAAGGGTAGACTACAAGAAAAGGGGGGAGCTGAGTGGATAGCGATTTACCGAGTTGTATAGAAACGAACCATGACAAAACAGGGGGGACGTTTCGCTGTGAGCATCTGCTCATCTCCATGGACCCTCAAATTTGATCTGTAAGCGTTCGTTTTTATGCTCCAAATGAAACTGAGGAGGATAAAAACATGAACATACAAGACTTTCGCGATTTGGAGCGTTTGGTGGAAGCAAAGGATTTACGAACCGTAAAAAAGGAGTTGCCCCTCTTACGGGACGCTGACATCGCTGACTTTCTCGATGATCTCAGCCGCGAACACGTGGTCCTGGTCTTTCGATCCCTTCCTAAGGACCGGGCGGCAGAAATCTTTGCCTACTTGCCCAGCGATAAGCAGGAATACCTCGTAGGAGCCATTACCGATCAAGAGGTTGGTTCCATCATCGACCAGCTTTTTGTGGATGATGCCGCGGATTTTCTAGAAGAACTGCCGGCCAGTGTAGTCAAGAGGGTGTTGCAGCATGCCTCACCTGAGACCCGTACCTTGGTGAACCAGTTCTTGAAATACCCTCCTGAATCGGCAGGCAGCATCATGACTGCAGAGTTTGTGGACCTCAAGAAAGACATGTTAGTCTCAGAAGCCTTTGCCCGCATTCGCCGTACCGCCCTAGACAAAGAAACCGTTTATACCTGCTTTGTGATGGATGCCAACCGTCACCTCGAAGGTGTGGTTACGGTGAAAAATCTCTTCTTGGCCTCCGAAGATGCGGTAATTAGGGATGTGATGGAGAAGAACGTCATTTTTGCCCAGACCACCCAGGACCAAGAAGAGGTGGCACGGATGTTTAGCCGCTACGATCTCCTGTCACTACCCATCGTGGATCACGAAAACAGACTCGTGGGCATCGTCACAGTGGACGATATCGTAGAAGTCATCGAGCAAGAGGCTACAGAAGACTTTCAGCTCATGGCCGCCATGGCCCCTTCAGAAAAACCCTATCTTAAAACAAGCATTTTTTCCCTGGCCAAGCATCGTATCTTCTGGCTCTTACTCCTGATGATCTCCGCCATGATTACCGGTTCTATCTTAGGCAAGTACGAGGCAGCTATTGTCACCATGCCGCTCTTGGTCACCTTTATACCCATGTTGACAGATACCGGCGGGAATGCCGGTTCACAAAGCTCGACCCTGATTATTCGCGGTATGGCCTTAGGTGAGATTACCTTAAGGGATGGTAGCCGGGTGCTCCTAAAGGAACTAGGCGTCAGTAGCCTGGTGGGCGTGGTTTTAGCTGTTACGAACTTCATCCGCCTGATTCTGATGTATCCCGGCAACTACTTAGTTGCCTTAAGCATCTCTCTCACGCTTTTTGTCACCGTCGTCCTGGCGAAAACAGTGGGTGGTTTGCTTCCTTTAATTGCCAAAGCACTAAAACAGGACCCGGCCATTATGGCCGCGCCCGTAATTACCACCATTGTCGATGCCCTTTCTCTCATCATCTACTTCAGGATTGTAGACTTCCTCCTGCTCTGATTTGCTGCACCACGTTGGCGCCGGGGGAGGCACTAAAGATGTAGAATTCTGCCTCTAAATTGGTCTCTGCCAGATAATCCCGGGCCACGCTCTCCTGAAGCAACGTTAGCTGGGCCCGGGGCACAAGGGAGACGGTACAGCCGCCAAAACCCGCTCCGGTCATCCTCGAACCTAGAACTCCAGGAACCTGTAAGGCTAGTTCTACAAGGAGGTCTAGTTCGGGGCAACTGACTTGAAAATCCTGTTGTAGGCTGCGGTGAGAGTTGGTGAGCTCCTGACCGAAGCGCTTAAGATCCCCTGCCCCTAGGGCCTCGATTCCTACACGCACTCGATGGTTCTCTGTCACCACATGCCTCGCTCGCTGCGCCAGAGAAGTGGGCAAAGCATTGACCAGGGTCAAATCCTCGATACCCACATCCCGCAGGGAGGAAATGCCTGGCAAAGCATGTTGTAAGAGCTTCACCGCGTCGGTGCACTCCTGGCGGCGGGTATTATAGGCAGAATCCACAAGCCCCCTGCGCACTCCGGAATTGATCACAACGACCGCATAACCTTGCTCCTCAAAGGGCGTAGGAATCAACTCATAGTCTAGACTTCGGCAGTCCAAAAACAAGGCATGGTCCTTTTGCCCCATCATCGAAGCGAACTGATCCATGATACCGGAGGCGACTCCGACGAAATCATTCTCAGCTCGCTGGGCCATTTTCACCATGTCCACCCGATCCACATGCCAAGCGTGGAGAGCCGTAATCAGCACAGCTGTCGCTACTTCTAGGGCTGCGGACGAAGAAAGACCGGCTCCTTGCGGTACATTTCCCTGCACCAGTAGATCCATGCCTCTCGGTTCGAAGCCAGCTAATTGAAACTCTCTGCATACCCCGCGGATATAATTGGTCCATTTATCATGGCTGGAGGGGGTAATATCTTCCAGCGCAAAGGTAGCTCCTGCCTGATAGTCCAGGGAATAGAGACGGACCTCGCCAGTTTTGTTTAGGGCGCCAGCCATATAAATTCCGACATCAATCGCCATGGGAAAGACAAAGCCCTCATTATAATCGGTGTGCTCTCCTAAAAGGTTAACGCGGCCAGGAGCCCAGACCAGGAGAGGTTCTGCTGTATTTGGAAATCTGGCTCGAAACTCTTTTTTTAGGTCAGTCATGCAACTCGCCTCGCAGTCTCGCAGCTTGGTGTTCGGGACTCATATCGGTAATAAAGGTGCCAGCCCCCGATTCAACTCCCGCTAAGTATTTCAATTTTGTCGCGGCACGGTTCAGGGGATAAAGCTCAATGTGAAAATGGTAGTGAGGATAGTCTCCCTTAGGAGGCGCCTGGTGGAGCACCATAATGTATGGAAGTGAAAAGCCAAAGAGAGAATCATACTTAAGCAAGACATCTTTGAGCACCTTCGCTAGACCCTCTTGTTCCTCCGATGTAAACTCCGCCAGGCTTGGTACATGGCGGCTGGTGTAAATATGGACCTCAAAGGGGTAGCGGGCGAAAAATGGTACAAAGGCCACGGCTTCTGCCTGTTCGGCGATGATGCGCACCCCATCCACCTTTTCTTCTGCTAGAATGTGGCAATAAAGGCATTGATCCGTCGTTTTCTGGTGTTCGAGCGCTGCTTCTAATTCCTTTTCCAACGTTGGCGGAATGAAAGGGAAGGCATAGATCTGCCCATGGGGATGGCTGAGGGTAACCCCCACGGCATCGCCTTTGTTTTCGAAGATCAGTACATAGTGGATACCCGGCCTCTGCCCTAACTCGAGGTAGCGATCGGTCCATACTTCAATCAAATTGCGGATCTGGCTGACCGGTTCTTGCGCGAGACTGCTACCATGATGAGGGGAGTAGAGAACAACCTCGCAGACCCCCTCGGCAGGCGCCGTCTGGTAGAGGGCGCTCCCTTCCACTTCAAGGGGCGGAGGCGGTTGAGTGAGCGAAGGAAACTTATTCTCGAAGACTACGATCTCATACTCTTCCGCCGGGACCTCTGTGGGAAAGGCCCCAGGCAAAGTGGGACACAAGGGACAATACTCAGCTGGAGGCTTGTAAGTACGGTCTTGGCGGTGGGTGGTCACAATAACCCACTGCCTTAACTGGGGATTCCAACGTAGTTCAGACATGGTCTCACTCCTTACCCCTACTCTTTATTCTGCTTGGGAAAGCTGTAGAAGATAATGTAGCGTCCGTCTTCCTTCTTTTTTTCTACTTTTTTCACCGGTAACCTCCTGCCTTCCTAGGGGAGTTATTAATAGGAAGATTCTCCATAAGGGATCTAGCTCCTGTTCTTAATCGAAAAAACGACCCTTCTAGACTATGTCCGTGGGAAACCGCGGGTGTAAGAATCCGGGGTCTCTTGTCTTCCCCTTAAAGGGAATTCGCTTCGAATCTGGAAAACACTATGAGATAACAAAATGGGAGACATGGAGGGAATTCAAAATGCGTAAGATAGTACACAGTGAAAATGCTCCAGCAGCAGTGGGCCCTTATAACCAAGGTATTCGGGCCGGGAACTTACTCTTCATTTCTGGTCAACTTGGCTTGGACATGAAAACCGGTGAAATTGCCTATGGTGATGTAGAGGCACAGGCCAGGCAAGTGTTGCACAATCTCGAAACGATTGCCCAGGCCGGCGGGAGCAGCCTTGCCAATGCCCTAAAGGTTTCGGTCTACTTAACCGACATGGGAGACTTTGAGAAGATGAATGCGGTTTACGCTAGCTTCTTCCCAGAAAACCCTCCTGCTCGGGTTTGTGTTGAGGTCAGTGCTTTACCGAAGGGAGTCCAAGTAGAGATGGACGTTATTTGCCTTTGTAACGATTAAGTAAGAACGCAAGGGAGGAAGAAGCATGCCCAAGTTAAGGGTGGGAGTCATTTATGGCGGCCGATCGGGGGAACACGAAGTATCCTTGCTGTCCGCACAATCGGTGATCAATGCTTTAGATCAAACCAAGTATACGATTGTGCCCATCAAGATCGATCCCGCGGGCAATTGGGAGGGCATTTCGATTCAAAGCGATCCCAAGGGGAATCCCGACCTGGATGTGGTCTTCCCGGTCTTGCATGGACCTTACGGCGAGGATGGAACGATCCAGGGACTCCTAGAATTGGCCAATCTCCCCTATGTAGGGGCGGGTGTCACATCTTCGGCAGTGGCCATGGACAAAGCCTTGATGCGTATTCTCTTTAGCGGGGCAGGATTGCCTCTCCTTCCTTGGGAGTCTGTCTTACATTACCAGTGGCAAGGAGATGCCATTGGAATCAAGGACCGTCTTGAAACAAGTTTGGGCTATCCCATGTTTGTAAAACCCGCCAACTTGGGTTCGAGTGTGGGAATCAGTAAGGTGAAATCTCCCGCGGATCTAGGTCCTGCCCTAGACGAGGCCTTTGCCTTTGATCGCAAAGTCGTTGTGGAACAGGGCCTAATTGGGGCTCGAGAAGTGGAGTGTAGCGTCTTGGGGCATAACCATCCCCAAGCCTCCGTGGCAGGGGAGATTGTGCCAGCCCATGAGTTTTATGACTATGGGGCGAAGTATCATAATGAGCAATCCCGCCTGATTATTCCTGCACCCCTAGACGCCAAACAGGCCGCCTGTATCGCGGATTATGCGATTCGCGCCTTTAGGGCGGTGGATTGTTCCGGTATGGGTCGCGTTGATTTCTTCGTGGATCAACAAGGAGAGATCTTCGTCAACGAAATTAATACAATTCCAGGTTTTACGCAAATATCCATGTACCCCAAATTGTGGGAACATTCGGGTCTGCCCTATACAAATCTCTTGGATCGGCTCATTGCCATCGCCCTAGAGAAGCACCAGGAGCGGCAGGCGTTGCGTACGACGATTTCATAGGTAGGTGATGAGCTAGCGCGATGATCATCCAGGATTTATGGAAGTTCTACGGAGATGAACTCGTTTTTCAAAATGTCACCGCCACTATAGGCACCAGCGATCACATCGGGCTTGTGGGTGCGAATGGAGTGGGAAAAACCACACTCCTGAAAACCCTCGTAGGTGAACTGAGTCCAGAGCGGGGCCAGGTGATCTGCCCCGGAGGCTACACAATCGGCTTTCTCTGGCAGGCGCCACCTACTAGCGCGCAGACTCTAGTGGAGTATCTAACAGAACCCTTTGCCAGCCAAATCGAGCTGGAGGGAGAGATGCGGACCCTAGAGGAGGAAATGGCTCAGAGTCCAGGCGACAATCTGGATCAGGCTGTGCAGCGTTATGCTCGCCTGCAGGATCGCTTTGAACATGGCGGCGGTTATGATTATCTGGTACAGATTGACAGTGTTGCGGTGGGCTTGGGCTTTTCTGTCGCCGATTTGAACCGCAGCCTCCACACCTTCAGTGGAGGAGAACAGATGCGGGTTAGTTTAGCTCGCCTGCTTTTGACGCGTCCGTCCCTCTTAGTGCTGGACGAGCCCACCAACCACCTAGACATCGAAGCGATCCGCTGGCTCGAAGACTTCTTAGCGGCGTATCGGTCAGCCTATATTGTAGTATCCCATGATCGCTACTTCTTGGACAAGGTGGCCACTACGATTTGGGAATTACAGCAGCACAAACTTTATCCGTACAAGGGCACTTACTCAGCCTACCTACCCCAGCGTGAACTGCGCCAAAGCCAAATTGAGGAGACCCTTGAACGGCAGCAGCAAGAGAGGGCCCGCATGGAGGCGTTCATTCAGAAGTTCAAAGCCGGAACCCGCTCGAGACAGGCCAAGAGTATGGAAAAAAAGCTCGAGCGTCTGCCCGACATTGAACGGGTTTTCGATGACCCTAGCATGGTCTTTCGCTTTGAGCCCAAAAGGCAGTCGGGTAATCATATTGTCGCACTTGAGAATGTCAGTAAGTTTTATGGAGACGATCCAGTCCTAAAGCGCCTTAATGTCGAAGTGAAGCGGGGACAGCGCATTGCTCTCTTGGGCCCTAACGGCAGCGGCAAGAGTACCCTCCTGAAAATTCTAGGAGGCGAACTCCACTTTCAGGGCGAACTAAGATGGGGAACGGGTGTCGATCTCGGTTACTTTTCGCAGCATATTTCCTTCGATCCCGAGAACACCGTCCTAGAAGAACTTTACGATGAGCATCGCCTCGAACTCGGCGTCTTGCGCTCGGTTCTAGCCCGCTTTTTGTTTCAAGGCGAAGACGTCTTCAAGCAAACCTCCGTCTTAAGTGGCGGCGAACGAAATCGATTGGCCCTAGCCAAACTGCTCTTACACCGCCCGAATTTCCTTCTCCTCGATGAGCCCACCAACCACCTAGACATTTACGCTAGGGAAGCGCTGGAAAAAGCACTTAGGGAGTTTGGCGGCACCATTATCTTTGTTTCCCACGATCGTTACTTCATCGACAAATTAGCAACCCATGTTTGGACTTTAGATGGCGGCGCTTGTTATCCTTTTGTGGGGGGCTTTGCAGCCTACGAAGAAGCCCGTAAGCAGTTTGCGGCCGTAGCCCAGAAGGAAAGAAGCCCCGCAGAGGTTCAGCAAGCCGAGGAGAACTCCCGGGCTAGACTCTCGCCCAATGCCAGGCGGAAGCTCGTGGAGGCAAGGCGAGCGATGGAAGACGAGATTGTTCAACTCGAAGAGCGGATGGGAGATCTTGAGATCAGCCTCGCCTCGCCCGATCTCTATCAAGAGGGCGAAAGTATGGCTGTGACAACGATTCAGGAATACGAGGAGATCAAACGAAGGTTACAGGAAAAATACGCCAGGTGGGAACGTCTAGTGGACGAGCACTAAAAAGGGGGAGAGAGATGTCTGGCCAGAAAAGCAAAGGAGTTCTGTTGAAGAACGTAGAGGGCTTGCCCATTCAGGTGCCAACGGAGATCCTGAAATGCCAGGCTGTCTTAGGTCCCACCGCCACCTTGGTCTGGATCAATATTCTAGCCCTCGCTCAGCTCGGACGCCCCATGCAGATTAATTCCCTGGCGCAGCAGATGGGCCTAGAAAAACGGGCGGTGAGCCAGGCTTTGGCCACCCTAGCCGACGGAGGCTGGATTAATGATGAGGGACTAGAAATTCAGTTGACTGTCCCGCAGATCCAAGGAGCTGAGTCTGCCTCCCCGCAGGCAGCAACCTTGGAGGTCCCTGCTGAGGACGGTTCTCTCGGGGGCGAGCCCGATTCCTTTGCCTGGCTGCTGAGTTATGTTTCAGCGCGGGTCACTGTTCCCACAGCCGATGAGAAGCGTAAGTTGCTCCACTGGATGCAAAACAAAAGTCTATCCCACGAAGTGATCGCTGTTGCGGTAGAGGAAATGTGTGCTTCCGCAGCCCATCAGAGCTTTGCCTATCTCGAAGGCATCTTGCGCAACTGGCATGGACTTGGCATTCGCACCTACAATGATCTTTTAGAGAGCCCGTACCTTACTAAGGTACTCGGGCCGATTGCTAACGGTAAAGAGCATAATCCAGCGGAACAGCGCTGGAGGGAGGTTTTCCCCGATGTATTTGATTGAACCAGAAGCACGTAGCTATGACGTACCCATGGATTTAAGCGCAGAGCGGCAAATCCTCGGCATCCTAATTAAGCATCCTGGCCAGGTCGACAGGGTGATTGGTCGCTTGCGCCCTGCCCACTTTCTCGATCCTGCCCATCGGCGCATCTACGAAATCATTCTCGATATTTATAATAAGCAGGGCCGCATTTCGTACACCCAAGTCTATAATCGTCTCAGGAACGACTCCATTACCGATGCACCTGCGGAGCTCTTAATTCCCTTAACAGAGTCCTTTGTCTCCCTCGGCGAGCTTGAGCCTAGCATGGGGATCCTGCTCCACAAAGAAGGAGTGCGCAGACTTGCCCAAGCCTGTGACACCATTAAAGCTCTCGCCCTCGATCCCAAGCAAGAGAGCTTAGAAGAGGTTCAGGCCAAAGCGCAAGAGCTGATTTATGCCGCCAGCCAGGGTGTTGATGCCGCCAGCGATGAGGCCAAGAATCTCTTAGAAGTCCTCAACAAGTGTTATATCAATCTGCTCAAACGGCGGGAAGGGTTGAGCGATGCTTACGGACTTTCGGTGCAGTTTCCATCCGTTGACGGCATGACCATGGGATTCAAGAAAAAGGACCTGATTATTTTGGCAGCGCGGCCTTCCATGGGTAAGACTGCGTTCGTTCTCAATGTGGCAGCCAATGTGGCCAAACGCAATATTCCTGTCTTGATCGTGAGTCTCGAAATGGATGACGAGCAACTAGGTGACCGAATTGTCTTAAGCGAGCTGTTTGGCCATAAGGAAGGCAACCGGCATGCAGTCACCTCTGCTGAGTATCAAACCAAGCTCAGCGATGAGCAATTTGCCGTAACCCAAAAGGTCTTTAATGAACTGTATCCTTTGCCCCTTTCCATTGTGGATAAGCGGGGCCTCACCGTGGCTGAGATTAAGGCTAGGGCCAGAAAGTTCAAGACCGAGAACCCGAAATTGGGGCTGATTGTCATCGACTATCTGCAATTGATCAAGCCACCGAACAATTCCAACCGCAGCTGGACTTTGGTTGTGGGCGAGATGGTCCGTGAGCTTAGAGATTTAGCCGGTGAGCTTGATGTTCCCATTATTCTACTGTCTCAGCTCAATCGCGGCGTCGAGAGCCGTGAAAACAAGCGACCCATGATGTCAGACCTGAGAGATTCTGGTAATATCGAGGAGTTTGCTGACGTAATCATGTTCCTCTACCGTGACGACTACTATTATCCCGATACCGCCAGGGAAAAGGGTACAGAGGGACTCGTCGAAGTGATTTTTGCCAAGCAGCGTAAAGGAACTACAGGCGCTGTGCAGCTACGCTTTATCAAGGAATACACTCGTTTTATTGAGGAATATTCGAAGTAAGTGGGGGTTATTATGGGGGAGATGGATCGAACCAAGGTGATCTTTGTAGATACCTGCCGCAATCTGGTGGAACTTGGGCAGCTTTCTCAAGAAGAGTATGACGACATTTGCGATCTCTTAGATCGTCTAGAGGAATACGACAACGAACAGTTTAAAGCAGAGTTAAGTAGAATTAGTAAGGGTCTGAGTGACTTGGTAGGCTAGGAGGAAGCAGATGAGCCACACGACAAATCCGTCCTACGTTGCCCGCCTCATGAAGGAACGGGGCTTTAGCACAAAGAAACGCTTTGGTCAAAACTTCCTGATCGATCAAAACATCGCGAATCGTATTATCGCCACGGCGAACCTGCAAAAGAACGAGTGGGCCCTGGAGATCGGCCCCGGACTTGGAGCCCTTACGGTGCATCTAGCGGCGCAGGCGGCCCATGTCCTGGCCATGGAGATCGACATCTCCCTCGTGGCAATTCTGCGGGAGACTCTAGAGAATCCCCAGACCACGATTTGGGAAGGGGATGCTCTGGCGGCCGATTGGAGGGAGCTTCTGCAGGATGCAGGCTGGCAGGGTCAACCCCTCAAGCTTGTGGCCAATTTGCCCTACTACCTCACCACACCTCTGGTGATGAAAGCCCTGGAAAGCGATCTTCCTTTTCGATCGATTGTAGTCATGGTGCAAAAAGAAGTGGCAACCCGCATGCTGGCCTCCCCAGGCAGCAAAGATGTGGGGGTCCTCTCTTTCGCCGTCCAGTATTATGCCAGGGGGCGCCTGGCCATGAATGTGCCGAAGACGGTGTTTCTTCCGGCGCCAGACGTAGAATCGGCCATTGTGGAGCTCACGCTCCGTCCGCCTGAGGTCGATGCCCCCAAAGATGCCCTCTTTGCTGTGATTCGCTCAGGTTTTGGCCAGCGGCGTAAGACCCTGCGTAATTCTCTTCGCCCCTTGCTCGATGAGTGGGGACTCAGTCCCGCAACCCTCGAGCACGCCATGCTACAAGCCAAGCTCGACCCACAGATTCGAGCAGAGCGCTTGTCCCTAGAGGATTTTAGTACGCTGACGAAGGAGCTCTTGAAGGGAGTGTAAACAAAGTGGATTTCATTAGCCCTACGAAAGGACATCTCACCTTCGACGAAGTGTTTGCAGAAGTTTTGTCCTATGCATCGGAGAATCCAGATGACAACTATCGGCTCATTGTGGGAACCGACTCGCAGCTGAAGGACGAAACCTGCTTTGTGACTGCTCTGATCGTTCATCGTCAAGGCAAGGGAGGAAGATTTTTCTATACCAGGCACCGCGAAAACTATGCCCGCTCCCTCAGGCAAAGGATTTTTTACGAGGCCTCCTTGAGTTTGAGTGTAGCTTCTCTTTTAACGGAGAAACTGGCCGACTGCGGCCAAGAGCTTAACCTAGAAATCCACTTGGACGTAGGGAGCAATGGAGCGACAAAAACCCTGGTCAAGGAAGTCGTCGGCATGGTCAATGGGTCCGGATACTTATGCAGAATTAAGCCCGATTCTTACGGTGCTTCCTCGGTGGCAGACCGTTATACGAAGTAGCTTTACCGACTTCGCCCCTCTTTCAATCCTTGGGAAGGGAACTAAATGCTGGTTCAGGACATTTTGTGCTTGACAACGGCAAGCACCATTGATAAACTATTAATTTGATTGACAAAATGCCGCTACCATGATAGAATAAGTTCGACAAAATGGTATGAAGGCGGTGACTACATGACTGTCGGAGTAAACAGTCTCCAGCAGATCAAGCTGGACTTGGAATCCTGTGTCGGCAAACGGGTCAAACTACGGGCTAATCGTGGGCGCAAGAAAATTGTTGAAGCCGAAGGTGTCATCGAAAGCACATATCCAAAGATCTTTGTAGTAAAGTTAGATGCATCCCATTCTATTGAGCGCCTGTCTTATACGTACGCAGACGTGCTCACGAGAACTGTCGAAGTAATGGTCGACGATTGCCTCATTGGCGACATGGAAGCTATCAATGGATAGATAGACAAGGTAGAGAAAGCACCTAAAGGTGCTTTTTTTGTTTTCAAATTGCCGGACCAAGCATAAGAATGGGCGAAGGAGGCGTTGGAAATGGCCCTTTTCCCAGGGAGAAAACTAGGATCTCGCACCCTCTGTCTGGGGCATAAAGGTCCAGACGTTACCCAATTACACGCTTTTTTACGGCTCCAGGGCTATGACCTTGGCTCCGAACCAGACTTTGGTTACTTGACGAAAGATGCAGTCCGCCTATGGCAGCGGGACCATGGACTCGTGGCAGATGGGATTGCCGGCAAGCGTTTTTTTGCCCTAGCCCTAAAAAAAGATGTACCGGTGCAAAGGACGGTGCATGTGGTGGGGCCCCAAGAAACACTCGCAGAGATCGCCAAGAAGTACGAGGTGGGGATCGAAGCCTTCGGAGCACCCCTCATGAGTCAAAAGCCCATCTATTCAGGCCAGCGCCTAGTCTTCTTTGAGCGCGAGCTCTGGGGATTGTGCAAAAGCGAGGCAAAACTTGATACACCTAGGGGCAAGCTTACCGGACTTATTTGCCCTGACCATCCAGGAGCTTCCTTGCCTGAACCTTACGTGATTCGACCTGCAGCCTTTGAACAGGCCGATGAGGTTGCTGTCCACGCTCATTTGAAGACGCCGCGGAGACGCAGGCGGATGGCCTCCGAATTCTTAAGCTCCTTCCCTGGTTCGCGGGGATTGTACCTTCCCTGGCAGGCAGTGGAACCTGTGGATGGCAGGCGCTATCTCAAACTCCTGCAATTTCTGCGAAAAAGGCTCAAGCCCCCTGCCATGCTGTGGGTAGAGCTAGGGCCGAAGGTACCCAGTTGGACGCTGTGGGGAGGTGTAGACTATGCTCTGGTCAACCAGTTGGTTGATCGCATTGTTTTGTCGCTGCCCCCGCCCCTTGAACCGGGTCCAATCGTTGAGCGCCGCCGAGCTGAAGAGTTGGTTGACTCGCTCTTGCCTGCCATTCATTCCTGGAAAATTCTGCTCAAAGTCCCCGTCTATGCACTGGAGTGGGAAACGGGAGCAGAAGGCGACGAAGCTTGTTCGACACTCTTGCCTTACCAGACAGCCCTCTCCAGAGCCCTTCGCCAAGGAGCCCGCCTCAGCCAAGACGAACGGGGCTATCCCTACTACACTTACAAAAAACGGGGAGCGTCGTATCAGATTCGCCTGCCGCAGCATAGCCTCATGGCGGAGATGTCCCTCGTGGCCAATCGTCATAACCTCGCGGGCTTGATCCTTGATGGTTTGGGCCTCGAGGATCCTAGGATATGGGCAACCGCCAGATGTTTTCGGACTGCTGCTCTGAATAATTCTCAGGAATAGACATGTTTTGACCGGCCTTTTCATAGGTATTAGGGAAACAAGCAAGTTTATGGCGAAAAGGGGGAGAGAGATGAGCCTAAGTGTGAAAGAAAGCCGCCTTGTTGCGGTAAATCGTGTGGGGGAAAATACGCTTCAAACCGTCCTCCAGGGTAAGGTGGAATTGCCCGGCACCGCAGCTCCCGTAGAGAGAATCGTTTGGGTGAAGGGTACGCCGAAACTACAGTCCCTGACCACAGACCAGGATCGTGTCTATGTCCAGGGAGTAGTGGATCTTGCCATGGTCTATGTGCCTGAGACCTTAGAAGACGAGCCAGCGGGATTAAAGCGGGTGGATTGGCCTGGTGCCCTCCCCTTTGACACGCATGTAGAAGTAATTGGGGCCGAACCAGAGATGCTGGCGGAGGTTGACATGAAGACCCTGGCCTGCGAATGGGATCTCGGTGGGGGTCAGTACTCGCTCGATGTGGATCTGATCGTTGCGGTTACGGCAAAGGTGGAGCAAGTTAAGGATTATCTGGCCATCCGTGATGTGAACATGGCACAGGGGGTAAAAATCACAACCGATGGTCTGATGCTGCATCCAGTAGCATCTGCCCTAAAGCTGGATGTGGACAAAGAAATCACTGGGATCTTGGAATTCACGGAAGAAGGGGCGGCGCCCCTCACAACGATTCTGGCCATGACCACCGGGGTTCAGCTACATGAAACAGAGATCAGCGAGGGTAAACTCCTCATCAAGGGAATAGCCACTCTAGAGGTTCTCTACGAAAGGCAAGACTTGGCCGTGGCGGTGCGCAGTTTTCCGCAGGGGCTTCCCTTCGAACTCGTTTACGAGGAGTCCCAGATCAAAGCTGGGATGACCCTAGAATCTAGACTAGGCTGCGCCAGCGAGGCCTTTGTGGTCAACGACGGCCAAAGCGCCCGGGTGGAGCTCCATCTACAAGGGAACCTACTCTTAAGTGAGGAGCGACCCTTCCAGGTCCTGACAGACATTGCCGCACCAGGCCAACAGGTAGAGGCGCGCAAAGAACTTGTGGCCCTTGACAGCATTGTTCAGAGGAAAGACCAGCAGGTTGTGGTGCGCGGCCTGATTGAACTGCCCCAGGCACTGCCACCCATGCGAGAGCTCTTGGTCAGCAATGCAGTGGCCTATGTGATTGATTATGAAGTGGAGAACGATAAGCTCACAGTGGAAGGCGTTCTAGATGTGGAGCTCATCTATTTGGCCCACTCCGAGGAAGATACCAAACCACTGTTCCGCGGCATGTTCCCTGAAGTCATACCCTTCAGGCAAACCATTGCAGTTCCAGGGCTCGAGCTTGGCATGCAGCCTCGCATTTCAATCGCGGTGCTAGGGGTAAAACCCGATTTAATCAACAGAGAAACCCTTGAAGCCGCTGTCACACTGCGCTTTAACATCAGTGTAGTGGAGTACGTTGAGGTGGATGTCGTCGTGGAAGCCGTAGCAGTGGAAGAACCGCAAGACAACCCGCCCACCCTAACCTATATCTTTGTGCAAAGCGGTGATACCATTTGGAAACTATCCCGCATCTACCACACAACCGAAGCGGCGATTATTGGAGCCAACCCGAGCCTGCAAGATGACCCGCTGAATCTGAAAGCCGGGGAACGTCTCTACATTCCCCGCCCATAGCCGAAATCTGGTGTAAGTACTGTGCCCTTGGCGACTATTCGCGAAGGGCACAGTTGGGCATAATACCCTTACTGATCGCGAGGCAATCCGATCGGAGTTCCCCTTCGGGGAGCAGGAAGGGGTATGACCATGCTTGCACTGGTTTTGGCAGCTTTATCTGGGGTACTCATGGCCCTGCAGGGCTCACTCAATACAGCCATGGCGAAAATTGTAGGTCTGTTGGAAGGGACCTTCATTGTCCATCTGGTGGGCACTGTTCTAGCTCTAATTCTGGTTGTACTGGGTTTAGGTCAAGGGAACCTAGCACATTTTGCCAAAGCCCCCTGGTACGCCTATCTAGGCGGAGTCTTGAGTGTTGGCATCATCTATCTAGTGGCTGCCGCCATATCCAAGCTGGGGGTGGCGCCAGCTACGACTGCCATCATTGTTGGACAAGTATTCACAGCGGCCCTGGTAGACCATTTCGGCTGGTTTGGTTTGGAGCCTCTCCCTTTTAGCCTTGGTAAGGCCTTAGGCATCCTACTCATGGCAGGCGGGGCCTGGTTACTTTTGTCCCGCTGATTGCAGAAGGAATTCTCCCCTTGGTGCGGAAATAAGGGTAAGATGGGGGGGCCACTTGATGCCGACTGCTATGGACAAGATCACCCTAAAGGCCAACGCCAAAGTCAATCTGACCTTAGATATCCAGGGGCGCAGAAGCGACGGATATCATCTTTTGAGCAGTGTGATGCAGTCTATCTCCCTTTCAGACACCATAACGCTGACAAAAAAGCCTAAGGGTCACGGCACCTCTCTAACATGCCATCATCCCCGAGTCCCCCAGGATCATACCAATATATGCTGGCAGGCTGCCACAGCCTTTGAGCGCCAAGTAGGCACGGGCGATCTATGCGTAGATATTGCACTCGTCAAGGAGATCCCTGTGGGTGCAGGTTTAGGCGGCGGAAGTACCGATGCCGCGGCCGTGCTGCTTGGTTTGAACGCCCTCTATCAAAGGAAGATGACGCTAACTGAGTTGCAGCGAATCGGTGAGACGATCGGTGCCGATGTTCCTTTTTGCCTCCAAGGAGGGACGTGCCTGGTGCGGGGTATTGGGGAGCAAGTGACCCCACTTCGGGCCTTCCCCGCCATGACCATGGTCCTTGTGAAGCCAGAGGCATCCGTATCCACGGCTGACGTCTATGGCAAGCTAGACCCTAGAGCGTATGGCGGCATGTCTACGTCGCGGCTGCTAGAGTTTTTAGAGGGAACGAGCGATGCAGGCTTGGATCAGATCCTGGCCAATGCGTTAGAATCTGTCACCATACGTCTTGTGCCTGAAGTTCGTATCTGGAAAGAGCGGCTGATTCATTATGGCGCTACCGTAAGCCGCATGAGCGGTAGTGGACCCACTGTCTATGGTTTGTTTGCAGAACACCGAGGGGCAGAGGACTTTAGGGCTCGTTTTAAAGAAGAAGCCCAGGTTTTTGTAGTTACTTTGATGGAAACAGGAGTCTTTGTGCCCGAGACGAACGGAGGAGACCAATTGTGACAAAAGTGGACGCCGTAGTACTAGCGGGAGCCCCGAACTGTGGCCAGCTGCAGGAGGCTCGATCGGAAAAATGGGAGGCGGAAATTCCCATTCACGGTAAACCCATGGTCAATTACGTAATTGAGGCTCTGCAAAGTTCATCTCGTGTTGCAGATATCCTTGTGGTGGCCCCAGAAGAAATCAGAGCTATCCTACCTCCCCAGGTTCGCTGGATTGCATCGGGGGATAGTCTAACCGAGAATGTTTTCCGCGCCATGGATGCCCTGGATAAGGAGAACAATGTGCTCTTTGTTACCTCGGATATCCCCTTTATTCATGCCGAAGTCGTTGATGATTTTCTTGAACGCTGTGGGGAGCTCGAGGGTGATATTTATTACCCCCTGGTCTCGCGGGAAGCTAATGAGCAGTTGTATCCGGAGACAATCCGTACCTACTTTACCCTAAAAGAAGGCGCCTTTACCGGGGGCAACATTATCTTAGCCCGACCCCAGGCCGTGATCGACTCGCGCTGGATTATGAATGAAGTGATTGCTAGGCGCAAGAAGCCCTGGAAACTCGTACGGATGCTGGGGTTCTTCTTTATTCTGAAATTTTCCACAAAACAACTTGCGCTGCGCGAATTAGAGAAGCGGGTCAGTGAAATTTTGGGGCATAGTAGCATCATCATTATTTCCCCCTATCCCGAACTAAGTACCGATGTGGATAAACCAAGTGATCTACAATTAGCTGAAACAACGATTGCCGCCGTGCAAGACAAGGAGGCCTAGCATGAGGCGAGCGCACCGTATTGCTGCCATCACTAAAGCGCTAGTAGAAAGACCTCACCATGTTTTTGCGGTGGGTGAGTTTGCTGATCTTTTTGGTGTGGCCCGTTCCACATTATCCGAGGATCTGGCAATTATCCGCACTACATTTGAAACCTTGCAGATTGGTAAAGTAGAAACCATCTCAGGTGCTGTAGGAGGAGTACGCTACCTTCCCATCTTAACAAAGGAGCAAGTATGCTCCCATGTCGAAGACATCTGTGTACGCCTCCGAGAGCCGCAGCGTATTTTGTCCGGGGGCTTTGTCTATATGGAGGACTTAACCTCTTCCCCTGAATTATTGCAGCCTGTAGGCTCCATTTTTGCCACCGCCTTTGCCGAGCAGAGGCCCGAATATGTGGTCACGGTTGAAACCGCTGGTATACCCGTTGCCATGCAGGCGGCCCAGGCTCTAGACATTCCCCTTGTGGTTGTGCGCAGGCAAAGCCGCCCCACAGAAGGTTTGGTTCTGACCATGAACTTTTTATCCGGTTCTGCCAGACAAGTGGAGACCATGTCTCTTTCGCGGCGGGCACTACCCAAGGGTGCGCGGGTGCTCTTGATCGATGATTTTATGAAAGCCGGGGGCACACTGCGGGGTCTTACGGATCTCATGGGTGAGTTCGAGTGTACTGTGGTGGGTAAGGGCGTGCTGATTGAAGCCGGTTGGCCCGAAGAGAAACTGATTGAAGACCATCTCTCCTTAGTCTATTTGCAGGAGGTCGACGTTAAGCAGCAAAAAGTAGTGGTTCGTCCGGCTGACTGGATTTCAGTGTAAGGGCTCCGCCGCCTGGGCGGAGTTTTTCTTTGGAGGGTGGCGGTGCAGACAATGAATGAGGATTATGGCTATTTGACAGAGCAAAAAGTCTTCAATGAACTTCGCAAACGTGGACTGCCCTGCCAGCATCGTGTGCAGATTAAGGATCATGAAGTGGACATTTTGGTTGGTAAACGCATCTGTATTGAGGTGGATGGCTACTACCATGTTCTCCAAGAGCAGATTTCTAAGGATGCTTCCAAGCAAGAGAGTCTTGAAGACATGGGCTATGTCATCCTCAGGATTACGGGCGATGATGCTAAGAATCGCCGTAAGCTTCGGCAGTTCTCAGGCCGTGTTGTAGCAGCCTATGAGGAGCAGCAAGATCGGGAAAGAAGGAACCAGGAAGGTGCCTTAACCAGGAGCGTTCCCCAAGCGGGGCTGTCGCAACTGAAAGCCAGTCTGGAAAAGCAAGAGGAAATGGAAAAAGCGGCAAGGGAGAAACTGAAAAAAGAGCCGGCAAAACCAAAGAAACTGACAGAGACCGAACTCTTTCTCCAAGCTATCGACGATCTTTCAAAACGAGGGAGGAAGTAAACTAGTCGTCTCGAAGTGCTTAGGTGAGATGAAGGAGGAAAAACGATGGGAAAAGCGGCGGCCATTATTCTAGCTGCCGGCCAGGGCTCCAGGATGCAGTCCAAAAAGGCCAAAGTTCTGCATGAGCTGGCGGGATTAGAAATGGTCAATCATGCAGTGCGCAGCGTGAGGTTAGCCTCGTTTGAAGAGATTATTGTGGTCGTTGGTTACCAGGGAGACAGAGTTGCCGAAGTCTTGGATGGTGTAACCCTGGCGCGGCAAGAAGAACAGTTAGGTACGGGCCATGCCGTCGATCAATGCCGTACGATCCTTGCAGATTTCGACGGACCGGTTTTAGTAACCTATGGGGATACTCCCCTCTTTCGCAGTGATACTTTCCAGGATCTCTTAAAATACCATAACGAGAGTGAAGTGGCGGCCACGATTCTCACGGCTGTGTTTGACGATCCCACAGGGTATGGTAGAATCTTACGTGGTGAGGATGGTCAAGTCCTAGGCGTGGTGGAGCATAAGGATGCCAGTTCCGCAGAGCGCCAAATCCAGGAAATTAATACCGGTACCTATTGTTTCGACAGCAAGCAGCTTTTTCACTACCTAACCCAAATTACACCGGCAAACGCCCAGGCGGAGTATTACTTGCCTGATGTACTACCCTTAATGGTTCAGGGTGGTCAGCGAATCGGGGGTTTTGTGCTCGAAGACCCAGCGGAAAGCATGGGTATCAATGATCGCATTCAACTGGCGGAGGCAGAGGCCATTTTGCGCGATCGCATGTGCGCCCATTGGCAAAGGATGGGCGTGACAATTGTGGATCCCAAATCGACCTGGATCGAATGGGATTGCCAAATTGGTCAGGATACAGTTATATACCCAGGGAGCTCCATTCAAAAAGGAACGGTGATTGGGCAAGACTGCCATATAGGGCCGAATTGTCGCTTAGAGAAAGCCCGGGTTCTAGATGGAGTGGCGCTGGAATATTCGATTATTTCTGGCAGGGTGGTGGCCAAAGGGGATAGTGTTGCACCTTTTTCATTGATGACCAACTAAAATGGAGGGTATAGAGTCAACATGACTATGTCGAATAAGAGACTAAAGGTGTTTTCGGGGAATGCTAATAGGGAATTAGCCCTAGATATTTGCCGCTACCTAGGCCTAGAGCTGGGGTTGTCGGAGTTAACGCGTTTTAAAGATGGCGAAATACGCTTAAGAACCGGAGAAACGGTGCGGGGAGCAGAAGTATATATCGTGCAACCCTTGAACAATCCATCTGCAGAGCATATTATGGAACTCTTAATCATGATTGATGCCATGAAAAGAGCGTCAGCCAAGGTGGTTTGTCCTGTTATTCCTTATTACGCCTATGCTCGTCAGGATCGCAAGAGCCAGCCTCGTGATCCGATTTCAGCCAAACTTCTGGCCAATGTTCTGACCGCGGCAGGGGCAGATCGAGCGGTCACTCTCGATCTGCATGCAGGACAGATTCAGGGATTCTTTGATATTCCCGTAGACAATCTGCGAGGCATACCGATTATTGCTGAATACCTGGCGCAAAAGAAGCTGAAAGACGTTGTTGTCGTCTCGCCTGATGTGGGCGGTGTGGTCCGTTCGCGAGAACTCGCCGATCGCCTCCATGCCCAACTGGCCATTGTCGATAAACGCCGTCCGGCTCCTAACATGGCGCAAGTGATGAATCTCATTGGTGATGTGGAAGGTAAGACCGCGGTTCTGATCGACGATATGATTGACACCGGCGGAACCATAGTCAACGCCGTCCATGCCCTTTTGGATCGGGGAGCCAAAGCGGTTTATGCCTGCGGTACCCATGCTGTTTTTTCCGACCCCGCGGTGGAGATTCTGCAGGCGTGTCCTGTGAAAGAAGTCATCGTGACAGATAGTATTCACCTACCGTCCGAAAAGCAGATTCCTAAGCTCACCGTACTCTCGGTGGCCCCACTCTTGGCTGAGGCGATTCGCAGGATTTTCGAAGAAATCCCCGTAAGCATGTTGTTTGACTAAAACTAGCAGGAATGGTATTATTATTGAATGTAAAAGGAGGCGCGAAAATTGGCTAATTACCAGCTAACAGTAGAAGCAAGAAGCGAGACCGGTAAGTCCTATGCCCGTAAACTCAGGGTAGAAGGTAAGATCCCTGCAGTAATATATGGATCTGGCAAAGAGTCCACCAGCATTGAGGTGGGCATTCGCGACGTTGAAAAGGCTATGAGTGCCCATGGCAGCCTCATTGATCTAGACCTTGGAGGCGCGAGCAAAACCGTCTTGGTGAAAGACATTCATCGCGACCCAGTGCGCGGTACACTGCTGCATCTTGACTTCCATGAAATTGATCTAAGTAAGAAACTGGAGATCATTGTACCTGTTCGCATCATCGGCGAAGACGATCGTGCTAACGACGGTGGTGTTGTTCAAGTCCTACTTTGGGAACTAGAGGTGCTTTGCTTACCAATGGATATTCCAGAGGCTATTTCGGTTGACGTGACCAAGATGGGGTTAGACGAAGCGGTCACCGTTGCTGATTTGGATCTGCCTGCAGGCGTTGAAGTGCTTGTTGATGCTGACGAAGCAGTTCTCAAGATCGCTATTCCAGCCGCGGTTGATCTAGGCGAAGAAAGTGATGAGCTTGACGAAGGGGATGCCCCAGAAGCTGAGGGAGAAGCAGCAGAGTCTGAAGAATAAGAGCCTTTGTAATCATTGGCGGGTATCACTGAATCGCACAGTGCCTTCGATGTCACTGTGCGTTTCTTATGATCCCTTGCTGAATGCTTCGCATTCAGCTTGGAGTTTCACTTCGTGAAACGTCCACTTGTAAGTTAAATGCGAAGCATTCAGCAGAAAGGCGGGTGTACTTGTATGTTGCTACGAGTGATTGTGGGCCTTGGTAATCCAGGGCTTCGTTACGCGCAAACGCGACATAATCTAGGTTTCTGGGTCATCGATCGCCTCAGCAAGAAGCTTGAGATTCCCCTGACCAAGCATAAATTTGGTGCCACCTATGGTGAAGGCCGGGCCTTGGGACGGCGTGTAATGCTCGTCAAGCCCCAGAGTTTCATGAATCGCAGCGGCAGACCGGTCGCGGATCTTGTCAATTTCTATGGGCTTGATCTAGAGGACCTCTTGATCATTTACGATGACTTGGATTTGCCCTCCGGTTCTTTGCGGATCAAAGGCTCTGGCTCAAGCGGCGGTCACAGGGGGATGTCCGACATTATTACGCACTTAAAAAACGATTCCTTTCCTCGTTTGCGGGTGGGAATCGGCCAGCCTCCACCTTTTTTAGCAGCGGCGGAGTATGTATTGCAGGGAATCGATGCGGCAGAAACCAAGATACTAGAAGATGGGGCAGCCCGGGCAGTAGAGGCCACCGAAATGTGGCTGAAAGAGGATCTGCTCTCGGTGATGAATCTGTATAATCGAAAGCAAAGCAAACAAAGGGAAACTTGACCAAAAGGGGGAATGGATATTGTCTCTACAAGGTCTAGTAGACCTGGTACGTCAAAGCAAAGAAGTAAGCCATGCAGGCCAACATCGCCAGATGGTCACGGGTCTGTCGGGGGGGCAACGCTCGGTCTTTCTGAGCACCATCTACGATCCAGCCAAGGTGATGCTGGTTGTGACCAGCACCCTCATGCAGGCAGAACGCCTGGCGGTAGACTTTTCTAGCTTACTGCCGGGAGCCAGGAGTTTAATCTGGGAAGGTAACGAGCTCATGCCCCATGAAGAGGCCCCCGCGGCCTTGGACCTGCGCTCGAGTAGACTTGAAGTCCTGCAAGAAGGATATCGGCCCGGAACGATCATTCTGGCACCCATAACCGGCCTACTCGAAGGCTTGGTAGCTCCAGAACGCCTAAGACAATCAGAATTTTCAATCAATATGGACTCCCGTCTCGACCTTGGTGAGGTGGCAGTCTCTTTGGTCGCGCTCGGCTACGAGCGGGTACCCTTAGTGGAGAAGTTCGGCCAGTTCAGTACGAGGGGTGGCATTTTAGATATTGCTCCTTCCTTCTCCAGTGGGCCTGTTCGGATCGAGCTCTTCGGCGACGAAGTGGATTCCATGCGCATTTTTGACTTCACCACGCAGAAATCCCTGGAGAACATCCAAGAGGTAAAGATCAAGGCCGCCAGAGAAACGCTCTATGATCCAGCCGATCTAGAGGAGATTAGGGAAGCCATTTGGGCGGAAGTGCAAATCCAGAGCGAACGCCTTTACAAGCTCCAGCTTGCCCAGGAGGCCGATGACTTGCTGGCGCAGGGAGCCCGTCACTTAGAGGCCTTCGATCAGCAAGGGTATTTTCCTGGTATCGACCAATACAAAGGATTTTTTGGCGAGATCGTCACCCTCCTTGACTACCTGCCCCAAGACACGATGGTCGTCCTTGATGAACCGGTGCGCCTCAAAGAGGCGGCTGCTAACGCGTCGATGGAGATTGGGGACAATTTTGGCCATCTCCTGCGCCGGGGCCGGATTCTTAGTAGTCTCAGTAAAATCTTCGCCGATTGGAACACCCTCTTCACCAAATTCCAGGAGTATGATGCGATCTACCTGGCAGTCTTGGGCAAAAGAGTGACGGGCATGGAAAGCCTCAGTTCCATTTCAGTGAATCTGCGCATGCCTGAACATTTTGGGGGCAGTATTGAGCGCATGCTGCACCGTATCAAGCAGCTCCGTAAAGACCTTTACCGCATCCTTTGCCTGGTTTCTTCTAGGGAGAAGGGTGAACGTCTCCTAGAACTGCTCCACGATGACGATATTCCCGCGGTCTATGTGGACCAGCTGCACAGGGAACTGCAAATCGGTAGCTGCGTCATAACACAAGGCGGCCTAGAGACTGGCTTTGAGTTTCCCGGCTTCAAACTAGCAGTCTTCACAGAACTCGAGCTGTATGGACGCCAGAAGACAAAGCCCAAGCCCACCAAGGTTGAGGAGGGTTTGCGCCTCACGCCACAGGAACTACGGGTGGGCGATTATGTGGTCCATATCAATCATGGGATCGGGAAATACCTAGGTATAGAAGTCCTGCAGGTGGATAACCGCTCTAAGGACTATCTGTTTATCCGTTATGCCGGCGAAGATCGCCTCTATGTACCCACCGATCAGATTCACCTCCTCCAACGCTATATTGGGATGGAAGAGGGTGCACCCCGCCTCTCGAAACTCGGCGGCAACGAATGGGCTCGGGTGAAAAAGCGCGCCAAAGAATCGGTGCAGGAGATGGCGGCAGGGTTGATCAAACTCTATGCAGAGCGCGAGGCCATCCAGGGCTTTGCCTTTCCTGAAGATACTCCCTGGCAGCGTGACCTAGAGAACTCCTTTCCCTATCAGGAAACCCCTGATCAAATGCAGGCCATTACTGCCGTAAAACGCGACATGGAAAAGTCCCGGCCCATGGATCGCCTTCTGTGTGGAGACGTAGGCTATGGGAAGACGGAGGTGGCAATTCGCGCCGCCTTTAAGGCGGTGGCCAGCAGTAAGCAAGTGGCAGTCTTGGTACCAACAACGATCCTAGCCCAGCAGCACCATCGCACCTTTCAAGATCGTTTTGAGGAGTTTCCCATTTCGATCTCCGTAGCCAGCCGTTTTCAATCGCCAAGCGAGGTCGCCCGTACCATGCAGGGCGTCAAAAAGGGTACGGTGGATATCGTTATCGGCACCCACCGCCTCCTTTCTAAGGACGTGACCTTTAAGGACCTAGGCCTTGTCATTGTGGATGAGGAGCAGCGCTTCGGGGTTGCCCAAAAGGAGAGGTTGAAAGAACTTAGCACCAATGTGGATGTGCTAACCCTTTCCGCTACGCCTATTCCCCGTACCTTACACATGGCCATGGTGGGAGCGCGGGATATGAGTGTGATCGAAACACCGCCAGAGGATCGCTATCCGATCCGCACCTATGTGGTGGAATACGACGAGCAACTGATTCGCCAGGCTATCTTGCGCGAACTTGCCAGGCAAGGCCAGGTCTACTTTGTCCATAATCGGGTCCAGTCTATTGACTATGTCTATGGTGAACTGGCCAAGCTCGTGCCAGAGGCTAGGATCGCAATCGCCCACGGACAAATGGATGAGTCGGTCTTAGAACGGGTGATGCTCGACTTTTACCAGGGCGAGTTTGATATTCTTCTCTGTACCACAATTATTGAAACTGGTATGGATATCGGCAATGTCAACACTCTGATCATCGATAACGCAGACCATTTAGGCTTGGCCCAGCTCTACCAGCTGCGCGGACGGGTTGGCCGTACGAACCGTGTTGCCTACGCCTATTTCACCCATCGCAAAGACAAGATCCTGACCGAAGAGGCGGAAAAACGTCTCGGCGCCATTAAGGAATTCACCGAGCTTGGTTCGGGTATTCGCATCGCCATGCGGGATCTGGAGATCCGCGGAGCAGGGAACCTTCTCGGCCCTGAGCAACACGGTTTCATTGCCTCTGTAGGCTTTGAGCTCTACTGCAAGCTCTTGGAGGATGCCATCGCCGAGCTGAAAACCGATGGTGAAGTGCAGGCTGCGCCACCGGATCCGGTTTTAGATCTACAGGTTGACGCCTATATCGATGACAGCTATGTCTCTGATCCTGGACAAAAAATAGAGCTCTACCAGAAGATCATTGCCCTCGATACAATGGAAGACTGCGATGATCTCGAGGAGGAAGTTCAGGACCGCTTTGGCGACTTGCCAGATGCGGTGCGTAACCTGCTGCAGATTGCCAGGATTAAAATCCTCGCCCGCTTGGTCGGGATTGGATCGATCTCCGCGCGCAGTGCCAAATTCCAGTTGAAATTCTTGGAAGGACTCGCCATGGATGCCAACACCTATGCCGCTTTGTACACGAAGTATAGAGGTAAGATTTCCTATCGCCATGGGCGTGTGGGCCAGTTACTGGTGGAAAAAGATAAGCAGGATGATCGGGCCTTGGCTTTTCTAGCTGAGGTATTGTCTGCATGCCTCAGGTGAATAAAAGAGGTAGAGGCCGCTAATACTAAATCCAAGCTCATTAGATAGAAGAGGGGTGTGACATTGAAAGCAACTGGAATAGTTCGACGCATTGACGATCTGGGACGTGTAGTCATCCCCAAAGAAATTCGCCGTACTATGCGCATCCGCGAAGGAGATCCCCTAGAGATTTTCGTTGATCGAGATGGGGAAGTTATCTTAAAGAAGTATTCACCCATTGGAGAACTGGGCGATTTCGCCCAGGAGTATTCGGACTCCTTGCAGGAGACGACAGGTCATGTGGCCATCATTACCGATCGAGACGCCGTTGTGGCCATTTCTGGGGCCCCCAAGAAGCAATGGATAGATAAAGCGGTGGTGGCTGTTGTAGAAGAGTCGATGGAATCTCGACGCATTATAACGCTGCGCAAGGGGGATCGCCCTGAAGACGATGAATGGGATTTTGCCATGCAGGTAATAGCACCCATTATCTCAGAAGGTGATCCCATCGGAACCGTGATCTTAGGGACCAACGAAGCGAAACGACAACTAGGCGAGTTGGAGCAAAAGCTTTGTGAAACGGCAGCCGGTTTCTTAGCGAAGCAAATGGAGCAGTAACCGAACAGGCAAAAATGCTCGGACTCCTCATAACCCGCGCCCCTATTGCGTAAGCATAGAGAAAAAGAGGCGTGGGATATGACAAAGGAGTCTTTTTTACGTGGTGCTGTCGTCTTGACCCTAGCGAGCCTGGCTAGCCGGGTTATTGGTCTTGTCTACATGATTGTACTACCCAGGCTGATTTATGATGATGGGATGGGTCTTTACCAACTTGTCAAGCCCATCCACTACTTTGCTGCGGTGGTGGCCATAGCGGGCGTACCTGTGGCTATTGCCAAGCTCACGGCGGAAAAGGTGGCCCTAGGGTCGCGGCAGGATGTCCGTAGGGTCTTTCGAGTGGGAACGGGTCTGATGCTGCTGAGCGGCAGTGTCGTGGGCCTGGCCCTCTTTCTGGGTGCGGACTGGTTTGCGGTCCGTTTTGCCAAGGACATAGGAGCCGCCAAGACCTTAGCCCTCCTGGGACCCGCTTGTTTCTTTCTAGCCCTCAGCGCGGCCTTGCGAGGGTTCTTCCAGGGCCTACAGTGTATGACCCCCACAGCCCTCGCCCAGGTGATTGATCAAGTGGTGCGGGTGGTCGTAACGGTGCTAGCCACCGTTTGGCTGAGACCCCAGGGCGTTGAGATGGCGGTGACCGGCATCGCCTGGGGATTTATCGCAGGGGAATTCGCCGGCTGGATGGTCTTGGCCATCTACTATGGCGCACAGGGTGAGGTGCTGTTGGCCTCCATTGCAGAGAAGGGAAGGCGTGCGCCCGAACCCTTGCTGGGGATCGCAAAAAAACTAGTGGCCCTGGCCTTTCCCGCTGTGGTGGCCACTATCTTATGGCCTATTATGCAATTGGCCGATAGCTTTTTGATCCCTCTGCGTATGCAAATGGCAGGCTTCTCACCTGCCATGATCCGCGAAGGTCTGGGCCATTTAGGCATGGCTCTCACTCTTTCGCAATTTCCCAATGTGGTGACGGTAGCCCTGGCCACCAGTCTAGTACCTGCTATCTCAGAGGCTTGGGCTTTGCAAAGCAAAAGACTTGTTCGGCACCGAACCCAAGAAGCTCTACGAATTGCGCTGATCTTTGGCATCCCTTCTTGCGCAGCCCTGTTTGTCTTGGCAGAACCCCTCAGTACAATGCTCTTTGGCTATCATCAAGTGGCGGCGCCCCTTGCCATTCTGTCCTTTGGCGCCGTTTCTCTCGGCATCATTCAAGCCAGTACAGGGGTTTTACAGGGCCTCGGAAATATGCTGGTTCCCGTTCGCAACCTGGGCATCGGTGTATTCTGCAAATTTGCCCTAAACTATGTTCTGTTGGCGGACCCCCGCTTCGGTATGCTCGGGGCAGCCTGGGGAACCACCCTTGGTTGGGCGGTGATTGCTCTGATCAATTTGTGTTCGGTCTACAAAAGGATGGGCAGGGCCATCGCCGTCCGGGCTAGCCTGCTTTATCCCACGCTCTGTACAGCTGCTGCATCCCTCTGGATGTGCCTCTGCCAGGATACTTTGGCACGTTTCATATCCCCTGGGGCAGCTAGCATCTTTTCTCTTCTGAGCGGCTTCATCCTTTATTTTCTTTTCTTGATGACAACCAAGAGCTTAACGGAGCGCGATCTCCGTCTTCTGCCCCTAGTCGGTAAACCCTTGGCCCGTCATCTTCAGGCCTGGGGGTTCTTGCGCAGCTGATCCTTGGCCCGATCCCAGAGCAAATTGAGCTCGTCGAGGTTGAGATCCTTCAGGTCCACGCCTTCTTCCTTAGCATAGGCCTCTACGAGGTGGAAGCGCTTGCTGAATTTGGCTGTCGCCCCTTCTAGGGCAAACTCCGGATCCACGTCAATGAAGCGGGACAAGTTCACCGTGGCAAACAAGAGGTCACCGAGCTCATCCTCAAGTTCAGCCTGGGAACCCTTGGCCATGGCCTCTTTGAGTTCGCCGAGCTCTTCTTCGATCTTCTCCACAACATCTGGTGCTTCGTCCCAATCAAAGCCGACCTTGGCCGCTCGCATCTGGATCTTTTCTGCCCGCATTAGGGCAGGAAAAACGCTAGGAACCCCATCAAGGACCGAAACTCGCTGGGCTAGATGTTCCTCGCTCTTTTTTATGGCATCCCAGGTCTTCACAACCTGCTCCGGTGTTTCTAGGTTCAACGCCTCCGTAAAGACATGGGGATGGCGGCGGATCATTTTCTCACTGAGGTTCTCAATCACATCATCGATGGAAAAAGCTCCGGTTTCCCTAGCAATTTCAGCATGGAGCAGCACCTGCAGAAGTACATCGCCCAGTTCATCCTTGATGGCGTCGTCGTCTTTTTCGTCAATGGCCTCAAATAGTTCATAGGTCTCTTCAAGCAAGTAACGCTTCAGACTCTCGTGGGTCTGCTTTCTATCCCAGGGACAACCCTCAGGCGAGCGTAACTTGCCAATAATCTCCGCTAGATCCGACCAGCTCATGGCAGTATCCTCAGCTCCTTTCTTGCCTACAAAGTAAAGAACCCCCTAGCTTTAGGGGGCTTCATACATTTGACGAATGCAAAGCATTCGCCTCGGAGTCTCACTACGTGAAACGTCTCTTTACTTAGGAGCTACGACTTCTCGGAGAGACTTGCCTGGTTTAAAGGCAGGAACCTTCGTGGCTGGAATCGTAATGGGTTTGCCGGTGGAAGGATTGATACCTTGGCGCTCTTGGCGAGGTCTGACTTCGAAAGTACCGAAGCCAACGATGGTTACTTTCTCCTCTTGGGCCAATGAATCAGAAATAGCTGCAAATACTGCTTCTACCGCTTCGCCAGCTGCCTTTTTGGTCATACCTGCTTTGTCAGCCACACTAGCAATCAACTCTGCTTTGTTCACAAATAAACCTCCTCTTAAGGTGGAAATATACCCAGTAATTCTAGGATTATTCGAGTTCTCCTGCTAACTGTGGTAATATTTTCCCCGAAAACTTTGATAATACCCGCTTTTCGAGCGATTTTACGCCACTCTTTTGGTGAAACTAACAAAAACAAAGGAGATTGCTTATGGCCTTTAAGAGAAATCACGCCATTGTGCTCGGATTAGTACTGGTGGTCATTGCCAGCGTCACAGTCTTGATTAGTTGGTCGGGTGATGATCGCAATATTGTCAGGGATCTGCAGGAAGAACCCACCTTGACTGTCTATGTCAATGAAACGGGTCAAATTCAGGAAATGGCCCTAGAAGAATACATTCAGGCAGTGGTGGCAGGCGAGATGTTTCCCGATTGGCCGGTGGAGGCCTATGCTGCCCAGGCCATCTTTGCCCGGAGCTTCACCATGGATTTCATTGCAACAGGGGGAGTGAAGGATAAGTATGGTGCCGATGTCTCCACTTCCATCCAAGAAACCCAAGCCTTTAACCCCCAGGCTGTGACGGAGGAGATCAAACAGGGTGTGGAGATGACCCGGGGCAAGGTAATGACCTATGAAAACCGCTTTGTACGGGGCTGGTTTCATGCCTATTCTGGGGGAATCACAGCCAGAGCCAAGGAGGGGCTGGATTATAAGGACGAGGAGCCGCCCTTTACCGCCAGCGTCAAGTTACCAGACAGTGAGTCTATTCCACAAGATGTCAAAGAATGGACTGCTACATATAATGCAGGAGAACTGCGGAATCTCTTGGCCAGTACGGGTCTTAATGTAGGGGATATCCAAAGCGTAGAAATCACAGAAAAAGGCCCCTCGGGGCGGGTAACGCTCTTTACAGTTCGAGGAACCCAGGGTGAAGACACCATTTCAGGGCCCTCCTTCCGTCTGGCGGTGGATTCTACCAAGATGAAGTCAGCCTTACTGCGAGACCTTGTCTTCGAAGACGGGAGCCTCACCATGACTGGCACCGGCTATGGACACGGCGTTGGCCTCAGCCAGTGGGATGCCTATGTGCTTGCGGACGAAGGCAACAGTCCCGAGGAGATCGTGAAGACCTTTTTCCAAGATGTGCAGATTCGTACCATTTACGAGTAAGTCTAACCTGGCTACCCCTTGCATAGAATGGAGTAACATGTTCTAGGCAAGGAGGTAGCTGAAGTGGATGATAAGAGGCTGAATAATGTTCGCCATCAATTGGTCTTGGCCGAAAGAGAGCGATTAACCCTCGATGGTGTGATCCATGTGGAGAGTTTCGATGACAGAGAAATTGTGCTCGAGACCGAGCTAGGAGGTCTTGTTGTGCAAGGAGAGGAGCTCCATATTAAAGAGCTCAATTTAGAGAAGGGTAATCTCCTTGTCAGCGGCTACATTGCATCGGTGGAGTACTTAGGCGATTCGCTGGCAAAGCGCAGCAAAGGCTTACTAGCTAGACTATTTAAGTAGGGCTGGCGAGGTGTCTCTATGGAATCGCTAGGCACTCAACTCTACTCCTTTGCAATTGTCCTCTTGGCAGGAATCACCCTAGGACTCTTCTTTGATTTTTTCCGTGTAATTCGGGGGATCTTGCGTCCGGGCCTGATTAGCACGTCCATTTTAGACCTGCTCTTTTGGGCCCTGATTACTCCGATCATTGTACTCTATCTCATTCTAGCCAATTGGGGAGAGCTACGGGGCTATGTGCTGATTGGCCTCCTTTTAGGGCTGTTTTTTTATCGCTTGCTGCTCACGGACATGATTACCTCTTTCCTTCTTTGGCTGGTGCAGGTTGTGGGGGGATTTTTGCATCTGGCCTTTTCTTTTTTCCTCTGGCTGGTATCTTTTCCGGTGCTTCTCATTCAAGAGGCCCGGTTTAGCTGGTCCCACAGAAAAAGAACGGGGCGCCTTCGCTCCAGACTGCGCTGGAGAAAGTGAAAGCAAGTACTGAATCGTGCAGGAAAAGTCCAGGCGGGGGGGAATGATAAGAGCTAGGAGACTCTCCTAGGAGGGAATGTTCGGATATGGCGAAAAAACGCGTGCGCATACAGCCCTGGCGGATTATACTCCTTGTGATTCTTTTGTGGGTCGGATTCAGCTTTGCCAGAGGCGGATTGGCAAACCTTAAGCTGCGGCAAGAAATCGAGGCTCTAGAGAAGCGCTTGGTTGTCTTAGAGATGCGTAAGGACGATTTAGAGCGTGAGATTGAAGAATGGAAGTCTCCAGAGAATGTGGAACGGGTGGCTAGGGAGCAGCTGGGCCTGGTGAAACCTGGTGAAACGCTGTACCGAGTATCAGAAAGCTTCTCGGGCGATGTGGAGCATGATGTGGAGAAAAGGTAAGAATATTGACACAAATGGCCTGATAATATATAATGTGAAGTAGTCGCGTGCCCTGCACGGCAAAATCCAAGAGGAGGAATTTTTTAACGTATGTCAATTGATGTCGGCAACATTGTCGAAGGGAAGGTTACCGGAATAACCAATTTTGGTGCTTTCGTCGAACTCTCCAATGGAAAAACCGGTTTAGTCCACATTTCTGAAGTAGCAGATGCTTATGTGAAGGATATTAAGGACTTTCTGAACGAGAACGATGTTATTAAAGTGAAAGTCATTAATATGAGCGAAGGCAAGATTGGCCTGTCTATTAAACAGGTGAATCCTACCAAGCCATCGCGTGATCGTCGTGGTCCTCGCAGGAAGGCACCAAGTCCTGTAGATTTTGAGGAGCGTTTGTCGCGTTTTATGAAAGACAGCGATGAACGTCAGGTTGCTCTGAAGAAAAGTCAAGACTCGAAACGGGGAGGCAGGGGCGCAAGGTAGATCGAGATGACAACATGCCTTTCTCCAAAAATTAGACACTCCTGCGGGAGTGTTTTTCCTTTAAGGAAGTGATGATCTGAAGTACGAAAAACCCGATAAAGCAACGCTAGCAGTGATTCGAGAGCAGCTTGGTAGAGAACCACGGGGAGTATTGGGTGTGCACACCAGCTGTGGCTATGGGTATCCCCAGGTGATTGTAACCCGGCCAGTGTCGGCTACCTATTCGGGGCTCGAGATCTTTCCCACACTGTACTGGCTAACCTGCCCTTACTTGTGTAAGGAGTTAGCTTTGCTCGAGGCGGAAGGACTGATCGCCCATTTTGAACAGCGAATTCAGGCAGAGCCGGAGTTTGCAGACCTCGTTAAGAAGAACCATGAAAGCTATGCCCAGCATCGTCTGGCCTTGATTCCCATGTCTGTGAGGGAGAATATCAGGGAGGAGTATCCTGATCGTTATCGGGTGCTGGCAGAAACAGGTGTAGGAGGTATTCGTGGTTTTGAGGGTGTTAAGTGTTTGCACACCCATGTAGCCGACTACCTGGCCCAAGGAGAAAACCCCATTGGGGCCGAAGCGGTGGCGGTGTTGAGTAAGCCCCTGGATTGTCCCAGCCAGCAGTGTGAGGAGTTTACCCCATGAGGGCTGTTTTGGATGTAGGAACCAATTCGGTGCGCTTACTGCTGGCTAGAATCCATTCTGATCGGGTGGAACCGCTCCTGAGGGAGGTCAGGGTCACCCGCCTCGGGCAAGGCACCGATGCCTCAGGCGAGCTGAGGGAGGACGCCATGGTTCGCACCCTAGATGCGCTAGGAGAGCTAGTAGCTTTGATTCCCCCAGGCACTCCCACTGCGATTTTTGCCACAAGTGCCGTGAGGGATGCCAAGAACAAAGGGCAGTTCGTAGAGCTGGTCAGAGAGGCCCTTGGTCTGCAGCTTGAGGTCCTTTCCGGTATAGCAGAGGCAGAGTTGTCCTTTCGGGGGGCCCTCGCTTCGTTCGAGGGTGTAGAGCTTGCCGATCCCATCACCGTTGTCGATATTGGCGGGGGAAGCACCGAGATCTATACCGGTAGAACCTCGGGCGAACTCCTCGGAGGCGGCAGTCTGCAAATCGGGGCGGTTCGCCTGCTAGAGCGCTATGGAGATGGCCTTCCCGCTCCCGAGGAAATCGCCGGGATTCTCCTGCCCCTGGCCAAGAAAAACCTGGCTTTTCAGCCACAGACTTTGGTAGCAGTGGGCGGTACCGCCACAAGCCTGGCTGCCATTGAACAAGAGCTGCTCCACTATGATGATGAGCAAGTCATGGGTTTTGCCTTTTCTTTAGGGGAGCTTGAGAGTTGCTACATGAAGCTGGTTAGACTATCCTTAGAAGAACGGCGCAGGATTTCCTCTTTGCAGGCCGGCCGGGAAGATGTGATTGTCTATGGAGCGGCCATTTTAGTTGAGGCCGCAAGATTGCTGGGTTTTTCTAGGATCCTGGTAAGTACCGGGGATCTCCTGACTGCTCGGTTGCTTTCATTAGAATGCTGATAGTAGCAAGTTGACGTAGGCAGAACAGACCGCACTGATTTGACCCCTTAAGTCAAATCAGAAGCCCTTTTCGAGCAGTTTGCTGTTTGAAAAGGGCAGTTGACACAAGGCGTGTAAATGGTCTATAATATCTTGTGGATGCGCCGGGGTGGCGGAATGGTAGACGCTACGGACTTAAAATCCGTTGGGCTAACGCCCGTGAGGGTTCGAGCCCCTCCCCCGGTACCACATGTAGATAACACACCTTCGCTAGGTGTTTTTTTGTCTGGAGGGATGCTAGATGCGCGGTGCGAAAAAATCGCAGGAACTAGATAAGGCGATCCGATCAGGAATCCATGGTATACCGGAACTCAAGCCAGATGAGAAACGGCGCTTCTTAGGCTTTTTCAGGGAGCGGGTGATCCAGGCGGTCACCTTTAGGCAGATTCTCACAGCCAAGGGCCTGCAGGTTATGGAGGACGCCATGAAGGATCCCCGTGGGGTGGAGCTCGTGATTCATAAAAGAGCCAGAACCCGGGCGATGCCCCTTGTGGTCCAGGCCCGCAAACAGGGTCTAGACTTTACGATTGTTTCGAACCCCAACCTCCAAGGCGAGGTGGCGGTGCTCTTAGTCGCTCGGGATGCGGTAGATATCCCGGTTCTTTACTCAGAACAGGAGTAAACGTGAAATGGATTGCACAGGTGCGGCGCAACTGGCCGCTCCTCCAATTGTCAATAAAGGCCCTGCCCAGTTTTGGGACAGGGCCTTTTGTCAATGACATTGGAAGCAATGATTCGCTCTAGTAAAAGCGAAAGGCCAGGGGAAACAGGAATACGACGATAGCCATCCAGATTGCATAGACGGTTAGGTACCTTGTTTGCCAGATCTCGATCGCCCTAAATTCAACCTTTTCCCTGAAGTAGCGAATGTATAACCACAGAAGTGCAGAGAGATTGACCAATAAGAGGATGTTTTCGCCCAAGGCAGCTACTTTATTGGGGCTAATTCCATACTCTGATAGTCTGAAGGCAATGGCCGATAGGGCAACACCGTCTACAACTATGGCTGCAATAATCAAGGCCACATTCATATAGTCAAAGAGGTTTCTCTGATCATGAATATTCCTGGCGGAGATGGTGTAGAGAACGATCCCTAAAACCAAGACCAACATGAGGTCAAAGCCGATCAAAAACTCTCGTTCAGCGAAAGGACTCTTTCCAGTGACAACAACGGCAAGTAGGAAGACTAGCATGGCTACGAAGAATAGTGGGCTAAAGATCTTAGCCAGAACGGGAGCGAAATTCTCGACAACA
The DNA here is from genome assembly GCA_964485345.1 of uncultured Clostridiaceae bacterium. Classification (GTDB taxonomy): domain Bacteria; phylum Bacillota; class Limnochordia; order Darwinibacteriales; family Darwinibacteriaceae; genus UBA5420. The sequence continues at coordinate 8,320 of CAZAJB010000004.1, read as the reverse complement.
CTCTTTTTTGTCTCAACAAGATAGACCGTGATCATTGCTGCAGCACAGCCGCCATAGATGAGTAGGTAATTCTCAAAGAAGGGTTCAATATCAATGGAAATAGATTGGAAAATCCCTGCGGTAAAAAGCATTAGAACCATAAACCCAAGGAGAATCAAGCTTCCGTAGATGATGCTCTCACCCGTAAAACGGAGGAAATTCATCCGGTGTTGACTTGTTTTCCACTGTTCCCCCATGTAGGCTATTCCGGTCACGAGCCACAACATAATGGGAAGATGAATGCCTACTAGTGTCTCAGTGTGGTGCGGGCTATACGATGGGAAGAGGTTAATGACTACAGCTGTGACAGCAAAAATCGCGATGATAGGCCACACTAGTTTCTTGTTCATCCCGCGCTTCATAGCAAAGAACAAAGCGATAAAGGGCATGATGAAGAAACTTAGATTCTTGAAGTAGGCAAGACTACCCATCTCTAAACCAAAGAGGGTTACGATTTTGGCAATTGTGCCAGCTGAAAGGGAGAGGGTTAAGACAAGCAAAACGTCACGCTGACCTCGCTTCTGAGCGGCCGGGGGGACTGGCTCGACCCGAAACTGCTTCCACAGATCTTCCGTGTTAACTTTGGAATACTCCTCGGACAGATAGGTGACATTACCTAATCGTTTAACTGCAATGAGGAAGGCTTCATCGTCACTAAGCCCGCCTTCTGTCAACTCATCAACGAGGTCTCGCAAGTGGTTATCTAACTCCACAACATCGTCCGCGCTTAGCTTGCCACTGGCACGTAAATAGTCACACCAAGACGTTATGTTTAACTCCAAATCAAACATCGTGTTCCCCCTTCTCGCGATTACTGTCGCGAATTGTGGCAGTTAAAGTTGAATGCACAACTTCCCATTGCCGAGTATGGTTTTCTAGTTCCAATAACCCCTCTGCGTTGAGGGAGTAATACTTTCGCTTGCGTCCTGTTTCTGCCTTTCGCCAGTAGGAGTCGACAAACCCGTTTTTCTCCAACCTGTGCAGCACCGGATATAACATTCCTTCACTCCAGATGATTTTATCGTTGGAAGCCTCCCTAATTCTCCTGATTATTTCATACCCATAGCTGTCGTGTTGTTTTAGTATGGCTAAAATAAGAGGCGTGGCCGACGCGGCGACTAAGTCCTTTGAGACATCCATGTGAACCTCCATTCGATACCTAGAAGTGTTATGTATGATACTAACATACCTAGAACTTCTATGTATGTCAAGCAACAGTTTTGTCGCCTCAGATCGTTTATGAAAAAAACCTTCGCGATCCCTTTTTGGGGAATCACGAAGGTTTCTCAACATTCCGTTTTGATTGTTAGATTATTTCCTGCTCTTCTTCCTCTTCGTCTTCCTCGTCAAGCCTGAAACTTTCTAGAATAGGCTCGGCTCTGGCTTCCTTTTCCACCTTGAAGTCCTCTTCGGGCTTTTCCTCTTTTTCCTTCTTTGTCTTGGGCGGAGCAAGGATTAGGCTCACCAAGATGAAGGCGAGACCGATGAAAAGGGGCAACAGTCCCGCTAAGAGCCAGGGACCAATACCGAGGGTGATCAGGCCTATCGTTAGGGCTAGACCTATCAGGCTCAGAACAAGGCCCGCAGCTAAGGCTACTTTGTAGTTCTTCCCTGGCTTATGCTGGTCCTCTAGTGCCACGCCCTGGGCGATGCGTCCCATGCGCTCTTTGTGAGTGAACCAGCGGAGGGCGATGACAAGAATCACCACCAGTGCCGTGAGAATGATCGGGGTAAAATAGGCTAAGTAGGTCACAGTGTAATTCACATTAATCTCTCCTTCACTTTAGTCTTATTGCTAAGGAACCAAGGGATAGGTCAACAACGATCGACCCGCGCTGTTCTCCTTCGCCAACAATTCCCCTGATGCTTCCTTTGCCTTGTTGGCCTTTAAAGGGAACCGAGAGGTTAAAGGAGCCGAGACTGAGCTCTCCCTCTAATACATATGATTCTTCTGGTGAAAGAAGTAGTGTTACGTCGCCTAGACTGCTCTCAAGTACATTGCGATTGGCAAGACTCGCTTCGATGGTTAAATCACCGAGATGAGAGAGGGCTACGAGTTCGTCTGCAAATGTTGAGTCGGTGATCTCGATATTTCCAAGGGCGGTTTCGAGGTAGGCGTCGCCCTTGATATCTTTGAGCGTGATGGTGCCAAGCTGGTCAAGTACACGCACCGACCCCTCAATATTGACGACTTCAACCTGGCCTAGGCCTGTCTTGAGGTCGAGCTGGGTTTGCATGGGCACAAGAATCGTCAGATCTGCCCTGGCTGTTTCATTGTTGCGTAGCTTCGGGATGTTGACTTGCACGGTGTTTTCATCGTGATTAGAACTCATCTCCAGGGAGACCCCACCCATGATTTCCTGAACTCTGAGGGGTGTGGCGGCCCTCGTGTGAACATGCATGTGGATCTGGACTTCTGCAACATCGGCCCCTGTCACAGAAATCTGCCCATGGGGTGTATGAGTGGTTAGCTTAGCCCTAATTTCTGCAACATGGTCCGTCTCACTTTCGAGGGACGTAGTAAAGGGCATGTTGATAGTTGAGGAGACGTTAGGCCCCCAGGAGCCTACAAACGGGACGGACAGGATTCCTGTGCTGGTCACCATTAAAGCAAGTGCGGCAATCAAGAGCAAAATAACGACGGCGATACCGAACTTTCGCATACCATGATCTTCCTTTCTGTATGGCGAGCCCTAGTCTTTGAATTCCCCACAGAGTAAGAGAGTCCTGTTTGGAGGCGGTCAAATTTAGGCCAAATTTTCCAAATATGGAGGGATAGTGTAGCAGATGTAGAATTTCTCAAGGACAAAGATTCTAAAGGGAGGCGGTTTTTTGAGAACGAAATTTAGAAGTTCTTGGCTTGTACTGGTACTGGCGTTAGTGGCACTTTTGACCGTGAGTGTGCCCATCTTGGCGGCTGAGATCATCATCTTGCACACGAATGATGTTCACTCTCGCGTGGAGTCTCACCTCCCCCAAGGGGCTGAGGAAGAACAGGGTGGCCGGGTTCGTGCCGCAACGGTGGTCGAAGAAATCAGAGCCATCTATGGCAAGGATAAAGTTCTCCTACTTGACGCAGGTGATTCTCTTCACGGCATGAACATCGATAACTTGTTTGGTGGTTTACCCTCCATCGAGATCATGAATGCCATGGGTTACGATGCTTTTACACCTGGTAACCATGAGTTCAACTATGGTCAGGCGGTTTTGGCAGAACGCATTGCTGATGCCAAGTTCCCGACGCTAGCTTCAAACGTAACTCATGAAGATGGCTCCTTGTTTGCAGGCTATAGCGCCCTAATTAAAGAAGTGAATGGTGTTAAGGTTGGTATTATTGGCCTTGTCGCCGAAGAGACCCCGATCGTAACCCATCCCAAGAATGTGGAAGGCTTGCTTTTCCGTGATCCCGTGGTCATCGCCAAGCAAACAGCGAAGATTCTTCGACCTCAGGTTGACGTTTTGATCGCCCTGAGTCATCTCGGTCATAGCATGGATGTGGTATTAGCAGAGACTGTTCCTGAGCTTGATGTGATTGTGGGCGGACATAGCCACACAAAAATCGAAACGGCTAAAGAAGTGAATGGTGTCATCCTGGTGCAGGCCCACGAGTACGCCAATGACCTCGGCTTTTTGTATCTTGAGGTGGAAAATGAGCGGATTGTGTCCTATGAAGGATTCTTAATCCCTGTAACAGCTGATGTTACGAAGCATGGACGGGTTCAGTCCATTATCGACCATTGGAATGCGCAATTGCAGGCACGTCTTGATAATGTTGTGGGTAAGAGTGCTATAAGCTGGGATGGCGAGCGTGCCTCGGTTCGTACCCAGGAGACCAATCTTGGCAACCTGGTAGCCGATGTGATCCGCCATGCAGTGGAAGCAGATATTGCCATGACCAATGGCGGAGGAATTCGGGCCAGCATTCATGCTGGTGATATCCGTGTTGCCGACGTTTATAATGTTCTTCCCTTTGACAATAGCTTGGTTGTTGTGGAAATGATGGGTATGGATATTCTCGAAGCCCTAGAGCACAGTGTGCGTCTTCTGCCCGAGCAAAATGGTGCATTCCTCCAGGTTTCGGGGATTACCTATGAGGTAGACCCAAGTGCCCTACCGGGTGGTCGCGTCATTAACGCTAAGGTGGGAGAGAATAGGCTCGCAGCTGGTAAGTACTATACAGTTGCGACCAATGATTTTCTTGCTGCAGGTGGAGACGGCTACGAGACATTCTTGAATGCAACCGTAGTTGCCGAAACCGGCATCATGCTCAGGGATGTTATGGTCGACTATATTGCCGAACGGGGCGATGTAGGAGAGCCCGAGGCAGGACGCATTGTGGTTCTGAAGTAGTGATATGAGGCTGAAGGAATGCGGCTCTGTTGAAGAAGAGACGCACAAAGAAGGGCTGTACTAGGGGGTAAGCCTTAGTACAGCCGCTTTTTGATCGAGGTTATTCGCCATCCAGGTAGACAAGCTTTTCCGTAGCTCGTTTATGTAATATAATCCCCGCAATGCCGTATAAAAGATTGTAGTCTACTACAAGGAGGGACCATAGTGAGCATACAGAAGCTCATCGATCGTCTGGGCGATAAGGCAGGGGAAGTACTGGACAAGGCTGTCCAGTGTCATCGGGTAGAAGAGTTAACTGAATTTGCCAAAGAGAAGCAAATCGCACTTTCGCAAGAAGAGGCTAGGCAGTTGTTTGAAGCCGTTCATGTCACCATGGGAGAACTCGGCGACGGTGATCTGGCTGGCGTAACAGGGGGTGTTGGTGTTGTGGTGGTCGGGGGGAATGTAGCTGAAGCGCTCACCAGAAGGTCAAGGTGTCGCCAACCTGGTTGCGATGGTTACATGGATGGCGGGGTCACCGCCTACGATGGTGGATATGTATATCATCTCCCCAGATGTAAGAAATGTGGTGCGTTTTAAGGAAGCTGGAAGTGCAATGTCTAGAGTGATTGTTATGTTGAGGAGGGTTTTTGTGGCTAGGTCAAAAGTTTTGGTGGTGCTTCTGTCTCTGGCACTTCTTGCTATGGTGTTGACTGGATGTCTGAGCGAATTAAGGGATAAGGCTAGCATACAGGCGTTGATGAACGATTTGGACGATCATGATTTCGAGATCTTTGGTCAATGGACTTCCTCTGATGTGGATTTTGAGGTTCTTATGGGTGACTGGGAAGTTGCCCTAGGATATTTTGCGGATCCGATTTCAATCGGCATAGCTAGTTCGGGAAATAATCCGGGTAGGATTTGGAAGAGCTCTGCGGAGTTTGATCACTCGCTATTGCTGTACTATGAATTAGACTGGGATCTTGAGGATTACAAAGACCATATTCGAAAGAGCGAAGGTTTAGAGTCGGAAGACGCGTATCCTTTTCTAGCGACGTTCATCGATGGAAACTTCGATCCAATACTGTATTTGGGTCTCGATAAAGAGGATTCTGACCTGAGAATTACAGAATCAGTAGTCAGGGTTCGTGGTAATACTGCAACTTGGACGAAGGGTTACGCGGTGCAAGGGCCCGTTAATGCGTGGAAAAGAGAAGCTTCGTTGAACCTGGAGGTCGATCTGAAGAAAGGTACCGATTCTAAATGGAAGATCAGCCATGTGCAGTTTGCTTGGCATACAGATGATACAAAAATCGAGAACTAGGAACCTGACGT